>JAEURZ010000029.1 GCA_016788905.1 Elusimicrobiota bacterium | reverse complement strand
GCCAGACAGAAGAGACTTCGTGTTGGAAACGAATGGTACAGGGTGGATCTCGTTTTTTTTCACCGACGATTACGAGCTCTCGTATTAATCGACCTGAAATTGAATAAATTTTCACATGCGGACGCCGGCCAGATGCACCTTTATCTCAATTACGCCCAAGAACATTGGACTCATCCCAATGAAAACCCTCCGGTAGGTCTCATTCTTTGCGCTGAAAAAGATGCCGCTGTTGCCCACTATGCGTTGGCGGGGCTCCCCAATAAGGTTTTGGCGGCGGAATACAAGACGGCACTCCCCAAAGAAGGCGAGATTGCCAAGGAACTTCAACAAACACGGAAAACGTTGACGTCTCGATTTTCCTAGGGAGAATTGCTGGATGAATCCTGACGGGTGCCCAGAAAATCCGACGCATCCGCTGAAAGGGGCCATTTTTGAAACGTGGGTGGTCTCGGAAATCGCAAAATACTTTTGGCATCGAGGAGAGGAGCCTCCGTTGTCTTTTTGGCGGGATCACAAAGGGGAAGAAATAGATCTCCTGGTTGATTACGGGGATCGTCTCTGGCCGGTGGAAATAAAATCCGCCGAGACAATCCATGGGGATTTTGTTAAGTCGATTCGTCGGTGGGAGAATTTGAAAGGGAATCGGAACAAGGGGGGGGGCCGTTATTTTTGGTGGGCGCGACCCCCAAATCCGAGACGGATATTTCTTTCGCCCATGGGCCGTTCCCTTTTAGCCTGTCATGAAAACGCTGTCCTCGTTTAATAATTTTTTGGCCGACAGGTTCATCAACAATCCCCCTCCAACCCCCATCGCGAGGGTGTTTTTTTGCTAAACTTCCTTCGGCCCTTATGACATCTGCCATTAAAAAATCACTTTTGTTGTTGTTTCTTCCCTGGGTGTTGTCGGCTCAGGCGGGGAAGCCGCCTCTTTCGGAGGCTGTTCAGCAGGCCCGCCTCTACCGGTTTAATCCTACGGTCACGAAGAGCCTTAGCTCCCAATTGGGGGATAAGGAATTATTGACGGCCATTGCCCGGGACACCTGGGGGTATTTCCGTGACCTGGTGGACAAGGAAAATGGGTTGCCCTTGGATAACGTTCTCATTTCGCCGGGCTACACCAAAGTGATGAGTTATACCTCCACCACCAACATCGGTTTGTATCTGATGTGTTTGGTGGCGGCCCAGGACATGGGGTTTCTGTCTCACAAGGACGCCGAGGTGCGTCTGCGGAAAACCCTGACCACCCTTCAAGGCTTGCCCCGATGGGAAGGTCAATTTTTTAATTATTATGAAACCATTACGCTGAAAGCCAGCAGTTCGTTTGTTTCTTCCGTTGACAACGGTTGGTTGGCCGCGGGACTTATCGTTGCGGGCCAGGCTCATCCCCTCCTGAAAACGGATATCGATGCTCTGTTGTCGGATTTTGATTTTTCGAAAGTGTATGACCCGGAGTTGGGCCAACTGTATGGAGGGTACGACGCGAGGAAAGGGGAACTTTCCTCGAACCATTACGGGCTCCTTTTAACGGAACCTCGCATTACGTCTTACATCGGGATTGCCATGGGCGATTTACCGGAAGAACACTGGTACAAACTTTTTCGGACGCTCCCCGCCGAATGGGAGTGGCAGAGCCAGAAGCCGAAAGGTGTTATTCGCTCGGTCGGGAAATACGATGTTTTCTTTGGGACGTATCGGCATGGGGATTTGCGTTTTGTTCCTTCCTGGGGTGGGAGCATGTTCGAGTTTCTCATGCCCACCTTGGTGATCAATGAGCAGGATTATTCTCCCGAGGGGTTGGGGGCCAACGCCCGGGCCATTGTGGAGGCCCAGATCCGTTACGCTTTAGTTGAAAAGCGATACCCGGTGTGGGGGATTTCCCCGTGCGCTATCCCGGACGTGCCGCAAGGCTACAAAGAATATGGGGTTCCCTTCTTGGGCGCGAAGGGATACGCGGACGAAGCGGTGATCACCCCCCACGCCAGTTTCTTGGCTTTAGGTGTGGATCCGGTTCGGGCCATTGAAAATATTCGCAAATTGGCGCGCATCCAAGGACTTTATGGGGAATATGGGTTTTACGACAGCGTGGACGTCAAGACGGGGAAAACCTCTCCCCGGTATTTGGCTCTCGACCAGGGGATGACCCTGATCGCCATCGATAACCATTTGGAATTTGGATCCATCCGAGAACGATTCATGAGCCACCCGCTCATGAAAGAGCGTGTGGGCCTTTTGGCGGGAGAAATTTATTTTCAGTAGGTGTTTTTGGATGTATCTTTTCCCCAGCAGAAATTACGCTTCCCTTTCCCAGTTTAAACACCTTTTTCCCTCAGCCCCTCCTCTCCCGAGAGGCGAGGGAAAACCTATTGATTTCCCGGGCAGGTGTGAGTAAACACGTCAGAGTGCCACGACTCTCTCTTCATGTGGGGGTGATGACCCACTCGGAACCGGACCTTTCTTCTCCTTACTTCTCTGCGTGCTTGTCCGGATTGTCTGCCGTTTTTGATTCAGCCCACCTTTTCGTAAATCCTAAAGAACAATCCATGGATGGATATATTTTATTAGCGCCCGATGTTTCTCAGATTGAAGAGGTGCGAAAAGCGGGGGGGCCTGTGGTGGTGGTGAATGGGGTGGTAGAGGGAATCCCATCTGTTGATTTGGACAACGTGGGGGCGTCACGGGAAATGACGGGGTATTTGGTGGGTTTAGGGTATCGACGGATTGGGTTTATTGCTGGGAAAATGGAAACTTCCAATGGCAAGGACCGGCTGGAGGGATATCGCCAAGGGTTGGCCGATCGGGGGATTCCTTGGGATCCTGGCCTTGTTGTGGAAGGACGTTTTTCCCGGGAGGAAGGTCCGAAAGCCATGGAGCATCTTCTGAATGTAGCGTCACAGCCGACGGCGGTTTTTGCGGCCAACGACCATATGGCTTTGGGGGCTTGGGACTTTCTGATCGAAAGAAAGATCAAGGTTCCTGAATCTATTGCCCTGGCGGGGTTTGATGATATTCCTGAGGCCGAATCCCGTGGATTAACGTCGGTTCGTCAGCCGTTGAAAGAAATGGCGCGCCACGCCGGTGCGTGGTTAAAGGATTGGATGCAAACCGGGCGGCGGCCCACTATCGAGGTTCAACCTTTTTCTGGAGAACCCGTTTTTCGCGGTTCTTCTGGTTTTTCCGTTAACAAAAACCCGCGCTGATATTTTTTGGAGGGAATTCCCTCCACACTCTTATGGAAAAGATGGCCGGGAGAGATGGATGAGGGGTGTCAATGGACTAATACTTTTAATGTAATTATGAAATTTAGGCGCTAAAGAATGGCGTTGCGATGGCTTTCTCCTCAGGGTTTGGAGAAGAAATTTCTTGCAATATTTTTATAAATTCATACAATCTTCCTGTTTGATGGAGCTGTATTCTATTCGCGGTCGAAACATAACGAGGCGATAGGTGCCAACAAAGAAGTTGGATCGACCATATATTATTTTCGGGGCCGCCCTGGCTCTGTGCACCGCTATTCTTCCCACCCAAGCCACTGTCCTGGATCCTTTTGAATCGACCGTCGGTTGGAACACGGTGACGGACGCCGCGGGGGCGACTGTTTCGCTCTCGACGGTCACCGGACAAAGCGGGAACGCGCTCCGAATGACTTACAGCCTTGAGGCCGGTCATTACGCGGGCATTTACAACAACAGCGCGCCTTTTGTGGATTTTACGGCGTTGGGTGCCGACGCTGTTCAGTTCCGGTACCGCGCCACGGGGGGGACGAACACCATCGAAATCAAGTTCGTTGACTCCGACAGCGGCACCACGATTTTGGCGGATAACTTGATGTACAAGTTCACCCCCGTAACGGATAATGTGTGGCGCGAGATGACGGTTCCTTTCGCCAGTTTCTTCACAAATGATTTTGGGAACAGTTCTTTCGATTTGTCTCGGGTGTCCAAATTTGGGTTTGGGGTCAGCCGGGATACGGATGCCGTCGCGAGTGAGGGGTCCATTTATTTCGATGGGTTTCGCTTGGTCCAGGCTTCTTCTCGTGTTTCGGTTATCGATTCCGCGGAGGGACCAAATCCTTTAATAAATGATCGATCCGGCCCCCAGTCCATTATTGTGGGAGCGACCCCGTCCAGCAACCCCCATTCTTTTCTCCCTGTCACCACGGAGGTTCACCGAGGTTCCTACAGTCGGCAATTCGACTGCACGCTTCCGAGTGGATACTGTTTCGCCTCGCATATTTTAGGAAAAGCGGTTGCTCAAGGAGATGAAGCTATTGAGTTTTGGATCAAGGGTGTTCCGGGCAACGGGCCCCTCCGCATCCAATTAAAATCCACGGAACCCGTGCACATGGTTGAACAAACAGTCACGGGAATTTCGACCACAGAGTTCACAAAACTATCCTATCCCTTGGCGTCCTTTAAAGCCATAAATCCCGCATTGAATTTTTCGGCATTGACCGAAATTGTTTTTGTGTTCAATACGGTGGGAACCCATCGGGTCTATTTGGACGATCTCGCTCTTGTGGGACCCGCGGGGTCCGGTGAGACGGTTCGGGTCTTGGATGACTTTTCCGCTTTACCCAAAGCCCCCTATATCACGGCCGCTCCTTTGGATACATCAACGGTTGCTCTGACCTCTGAGACAGATCCCTCGGTGGTGGGCCTCTCGGGAGCCACCAAGGTGGCGCGCTTGGACTACAGCTTTTCTTCGGAACCGGGACAGGCCTTTTCTGTCGCCGAGAAAGATTTTGTGACAAATTTGCTCAAGGAACCCATGGTCCGGTTTTCATTCAGGGGAACAGGTGGGAACAGTGACATTGAGGTGAAACTTGTTGACGAGGATGGGACGGTGTACCGAAAAGTTTTAGCGGACGCTTCCAACACGGAGGGCGTCTGGAAAACAGTTTCCCTTCCTGTGGATCAATTTTCTTTCTTTGCCTTGGGGGCGGACGCTAATTTGAATCTGGTTCGAATTCCCCAGATGGAATTTATTTTGGCCCGGGGGGAGGCGGCGGCGGGTACGTTGGATCTTGACCTTTTGGAATCGGTGTCTCCACCCGCCGTTAGCAAACCGAATCTCGGTCGCGTTCTTGCAAGTGTCTCGACCCCGGACAATCCGTTTACGCCCAACGGCGATGGGTTGAAAGATATCTTCCGTGTCGATTATACGTTGTCGCAACAAGCCGCTGTGGTGTTTCGGGTGTTCAATCTTCAGGGGGTTCCTGTAAAAACACTCGATCTGGGGAGTCAGAGCGCCGGTGATTTGTTTCTGACTTGGGATGGGGTGGGTGATAACGGGGAACGGGTGGCCAATGGGGTTTACTTCTTCGTCTTGGATGCTGACGGATTAAATGCGGGAAAAGACACCTTTAAGCAGATTGTTGGGGTGATGCGATGAGGATGGCGATGCGTCGGGTGGGGGTGGGTGTTCTTGTTTTGGGGTCTCTTGGGGTTATGGGGCATTCGGCGGCGTTTGAACCGTTGGGGTATGGGGCCGCGGCGAAAGGGATGGGGGGGGCTTACGTGGCGTTGGCGGAGGATGGGACTGCCGCTTACTGGAACCCCGCGGGGTTGGCTTTGGTGAAGGACCGACATTTTTCGGCCGCTTACGAGGATCTTTACGGGTTGGGTTTGCTCCGGTATGCGGGGGCGGGTTACACCCATCCCAACGTGGGGAAAGGAACCTTGAGCGGGCAGGTTTTGCATTTGGATACCCAGGGCGAGGCGAGCTTTTTCAATTACGCTGAAAGCACTTACATGCTGTCCTACGGCCGAAAACTGTGCCAGGATTGCATGAGCGTCGGTGTGGGGATGCGATACTATTCCGCCTACGGCACAGACGTGAAAGGGACCGGGTTGGGGTTTGATTTGGGGGTTCTTTACCGGCCCTTTAACGATCGGCTGCGATTGGCGTTGGCTTGGCAGGACATAAACCGGCCCCGGATTGATTGGGACAGTGGCGCCCGGGACAATTTGCCCTACACCGTTCGGGCAGGGGCCGCTGGCCGGATCACCCCTCTCACGGATTTGGCCCTTCAATACGATAAGCGTTTGGGTGAACCATCGGTTTGGCGGATGGGATTGGCCCAACGATTTTTTAGTAAGACCCTCACTTTACGGGGCGGGTTGCATCGTTCCGGGAGGCAGGGCCAATGGGGCCCCTCGATCGGCGGCGGGATCCGCTATAAATCATTTGATTTTGATTACGCCTGGGATTCCCTGGACGATTTGGGTAACGCCCAGACATTTTCCATGGCGATGCGGTTCGGCCAATGAGAGGGATCCGCGTGGCGGGTGTTTTGGCTTTTATGTGGCCAATGGTGGCGGCGGGCGCGCCGCTCCTCTTGGATCAATTTAACGGAGGGAAAGCTGAAAACGCGTTGGGGGGCGCGACCGGGGCCTGGTATGATCCGGACGACAAGAGCATTTTTTGTCGGGTGGAATTTGACGATCAAGTTTTTGTCGGGGCTTCGGGGAAAAGTTTGCGGCTGGATTACAACATCGAAAGCAAACGCGAAAACGTGTTTATCCCGACCCAATATTCCCAGACGAACCCAGCGGTCATCGGCAACCTGGCTTTCAATGGGTATTACTCCATTTTCCCTCCGCAAGATCTTTCGCAACACACCCACCTCATTTTGTGGGCGAAGGGAGATCCCATTAACGGGTTTAGCCGGTCCTTTAAAATTGAAATTAAAGATGGTTTGAACACCACTTACGCCGGCTACAAGGTGACGGGTTTAACGGACGAATGGCGTCGTTACGCTATTCCGCTTCGTGAATTCAGGGACATACAAGATTGGACCAGCATCAAAGAGTTCGTGATTGTGTTTGCCGCGGATGCCATGACCCGGAAAAACGGAACCCTTTTCATTGATGACATTTATTTCGCGGATAACCCCGAACAGAATTTCTCTGTTCCCATGGGGTCGTTCACTTCCACCCACGCGGACCCTCCCCCTCTTTTGGACGGGCGGGTGAAGGAGTGGGGCCGTTCGGGGTGGCACAATATTTCGAAAGGTGAAAATGTGGAGAGCGGAGCCCGGAAGGGGATTCGGGATGCCGGCGCCCGTTGGACCACCCGTTGGGATGACCAATGGTTTTACGTGGCTGTTCAGTTGAGGGATAACGAGGTGGTGAACGGGGAGATCGGGGAGACCTTGTGGAAGGACGATTGCGTAGAAATTTTCGTGAGTCCGGACGGGCGCGATTTTGATTGGGGGGATCCCGCCGTGTTTCAGTTGGGGTTTTCCCCAACGTCCAGCGCGGGCAACCCTGCCCAATGGGCCTGGTTTCAGCGTCGTGCCCCTACCGATGCGGAAGTCAAAACCGCCTGGAATAAGAAACTCAATATTTTGGAAGTGGCCATCGCGTGGTCGTTTCTGGATGTGTCGCCGGGAGTGAACCGTGAGTTGGGGTTCGCCCTTGCTTTCCATGATCGGGATGTAAAGGACGGGACACCGCAATGCAAATTGGCTTCAAGTATTGGAAATCTCGGAAAAACGCGCACACGGGTGGGAAGGATGGTCCTAAAATGAGGCGGAACTTTTGGTGGGGCGGGATGGTCTTGGTGTTGGCGGTCCAGGCGACGTGGGCGGCGGGGGGGGCCCTTTTGGTGGGGGATTTCGATCAAACGGTCCCCGAATCGTTCGATTTCAAAGATGAGAAGGGCAGTGTGCTGAACGCCAGCGGGGCGTATTCGGACGCGGAAAAAGGAAAGTTTCTTGGGATCCGTTACGACATTCAGCTGGCCGGGTGGGGCGGTTGGGGGGTAGGTTTGAAAGGGGCCGACGTTTCGGGATACCGGTACTTGGCGTTCGATTTACGTGGCGAAGAAGGGGGGGAGCTCTTTGAGGTCGGGCTTCGTGACACCAAGGGCCAAGAAAAGAAAAATTCCATCAGTCTTTTTGTGGACACCCCGAAAAAATGGCAGCGGGTTTATGTCCCCCTTTCCATGTTTTCAGGAATTAATTTGGCCAGCTTGGACAACCTGAACCTTGGGTTTGGGTCCAAAAAAAAGGGTCGCATCTATATGGACAATGTGACCTTCGAAGGCACCCCGGAAGCCGCTTCCTCCTCAGGCCCGAGCGGGGTGCCGGCCCCGGTCACCGGCGACGTGGCCAACAAGGTTTTGGTGGATGGGTTCGACCGGGCCAATCCCGAGGCGGTTTATCGGACTTTTTCTGGGGACGATTCCCAAATCAAGTTGCAATCTTCCCGCATTTTGTATGACGGCGATTATTCGATGGAAATTCAATATCAACTGGTCACCAGCCGACCTTGGGGCAGTTGGGTCTCCGCTTTGCGGGTTCCCACTCAACCGTTGGATTGGACCGGGGTGGACGCGGTTAAGATTTGGGTGAAAGGGGATGGGTCGGACAATCATTTCCGGTTTCGGTTCACCGAGGCTGATGGGCAAGTGTGGGAAACCACAACGAAAAATTCGTTCGCGTCGACCCGCTGGGTCCAGGTGGTCATGCCCGTGAGCGAATTTAAGTTGGTGGGTCAGCCGCCGAGGGGAACGCCTCCCCAGTTGGTGGGAATCAAATCCTATGAGTTGGCGGTGGTCAGCCCGGGGGCCAGCACAACCTCTGGGGCCAAAACGTCGGGGGGGCGGGTGTGGTTTGATCTCCTGGTGGTTACAGGGGAACGGTTGCGGGGCACGGGTGTTCCCGCGGTCGCGCCAGCGCCGGGGCCCAGTGGGGCGGCGCCAGTCGCTGATGGTTCGGCCCGACCTTTAGGTCTTTCCTCCAGCAATTTGGATTTTAGTTTGATCTCGTTCACAGAATATTTTTACACCCCGGAAGAAAAAAGTCAGGTGAACACCAACGCAAAACTGATTACCACCGGGAAACTGGGGAATTTTAGCGCGCGGGTGGAACTGGGGTCAGAATCTCAGGAATACGGGCAGGCGTCCTCGTATATCGGATCCACGGCCACGATTACGGAGAATCGCTTTGCCGATGTGGAAACCTTGAGTTACCAGGTTTTTGCCACCAATCTTCATCCGTCCCTTTCGCTTTTGACCTTGGGAAACCAATTTGTGGATTACGGGGTGGACGTGATGGCCCCCATTTGGGGGTTCAAAGGAATATCCGCCGAGGGAGATTGGGAACGTCTTAACTACGATGCTTTTGTCCTGAAACATTCCCAGAACAGTTTTTCTGTGGGAGCCCGGGGGACCTACTTTATTCCGAAATGGCAACTGCGCTATAGCGGCGTGTACTGGGAACAGACCGGCAAGCAAGAGTCCGCCAGCGTCCTTGTGAACAACCAACTGCAACAACCGGGTAATTCAAACAACCTCAAGTTGGAACGTTTGGCCCAGGACCTGGTTTACAATGTTACGCTCCAAGGCCGGCTTTTTGACGAGCGGATCAAAGTGGAATCCACTTACGGTTACAACAGTTTTTCTCGGTTTGCGGAAGGAGATTTCACGGACCCCTTCAATCCTTTGTTTTCATCCCTGATCGAGCCCGCCTATCGGGTGGGCGGGTCTTTGTGGCGGACCTCGGTTCAAACCAATGGCCTTTTGGTTCCGGGGCTTGAACTTTCCTATGGGTATCGGGATATCGACGAGGGGTACAAACCCCATTACCGGCAAAACCCCACTTACTACGATGACACAGATTCCGACCAATGGGCCCACAATATACGGCTTGTTCAACGGAAATCGGGATGGATGGGTTCCTTGGAGTACGACACCCTTCGGCGTCACTCGGATTCGGACGAATTCCAGCACAAGTTTAATTGGGCGGTGGGGCACTACGGGTACCGTGGCCTTGACGTGGTCTTGAGCCAAGAATACAAGCGGTACATTTATTCCTACACCAGTGACCGTTCTGGGTTCACGACCGACCGGAACGATAAGCTCATCGCGACCGAAATTTATGTGCGGGCCCAATTAACCCCCCGGTTGGCCGGCTGGATCAAGCCTCGGCAGGATCGTATTTGGCACCCCCTGACAAACAGAAACTTTACGGCCGACAGTTTGCAGGGTCAGTTGGATTATTACATTGCCAATAACGCGAAACTCATTGCCGTCCACAAAATTTCCCGCTATGACAATCCCGCCAACGAACCGCAGGGCCCTCCGTTCGACGATAATTTTACCCGGGTCACCTTCGAAGTCACCTTCTAAATCGCATGTCCCGTCGATTCCTTTTCGTTCTCTTGACCGCCGCCGCTTTTTTGCCGGGGGGATTACGGGGCGAGGAAGGGCCTTTGGTGGTGTGGGCCATGGGCGAAGAGGGGAAGAAAATTGCGGAGATGGCCCGCCGGTTTGAGCGGGAGAACCCGGGGGCGAAGATTGAAACTCAGGCCATTCCTTGGGAAGCCGCCCACGCCAAACTTTTAACCGCTGTGGTGGGTGGCATCCCTCCCGATGTCAGCCAGATGGGGACCACCTGGATGGCGGAGTTCGCCGCCATGGGGGCCTTGGACGCTTTGGACGAACGGGCCGCCACGTCTCCCACCGCCAACCCCGAAGCCTTTTTCCCGGGATCGCTCCACACCTGTGAAGTGGACGGGCGGCTTTACGGAATTCCCTGGTATGTGGACACACGGGTTCTTTTTTACAGGAAAGATCTCTTGGCCGCTGTGGGGTTTTCCCATCCGCCCACCACGTGGGAAGAAATGAAGACCGTTGCGACCCGCCTTTCGCGCCAAAAAACAACCGATGGAAAAAAAGCCTACGGCATTTCCCTGGGGTCTCGAGGGTGGACCGACCTTCTGATGGCCGTGTGGCAAAATGGGGGAGACCCCTTACGACCATCGGAAACCGCCTATTTCGAAGCGATGCTTTACTACCGGAGTTTTTTTCAAGAGGGGCTAACGCCTTCTAAAGAGGGCGCGGATGTGGACATCTATCACGCCTTTCGGACGGGCTACCTTCCCATGTTCGTCTCGGGGCCGTGGATGGTGGAGTTGGTGGGAAAAGAGTTGCCGGAACTCAATGGCCGGTGGGGTGTGTCCCTGCTTCCGGGAAAAAAGACGCGGACTTCTTTTGTGGGCGGTTCCAACTTGGTGGTCTACAAAGACTCTAAGAAGAAGGATCTCGCGTTCAAGTTTCTCGAATTCTTAAGCGATCCGAAAAACCAAGTGGAATGGATGCGCATCACCACGGATCTTCCCTCGGTTCAGTCCGCCTGGAAAGACCCTTTCTTTGCCGACAAACCCATGATCCAAATTTTCGGTCAACAGATGTTCGACACCGCTAGTCCCCCCACCGTTCCTGAATGGGAACAAATTGCGAGCGCCACTGAGGACGCTATGGAAAAGATTGTCCTCAACACGCAGTTAACAAAAGACGAAATTCAACTGGGTCTTCAAGAATTGGAGACCACGATTGTGAAAATGCGGGTGGAGCGGGGGAGCCGGCCCAATTCCTGGCGAACCTTTTTCTGGTGGGTGATTGGAGGAACGGTACTTTTCCTTGGGGCCCTCTGGGCCCGGTCCTTTTGGCACTTGCGGTTGGGGAACGGGGAAGAGGTGGTCCCCCCGTTTCGATGGCGGCAATTCATTCAGCGGGATCTCGTTGGTCTCTTTTTCGTTTTTCCCGCGGTGCTCCTCCTCTTTATTTTTATGTTTTTCCCCATGGCGGTTTCGTTTCTTATCAGTCTCACGGACCTGAACATTTTCAGCATCAACGAATGGACCCGGATGCAATTCATTGGGATTGAGAATTACGGCCGGATTTTGCAGGACCCGATTTTCTGGCGGGCCCTTTGGAACACGCTTTTTTTTACCGCTGTTGGGGTTCCCTTAACGATCACGGTTTCCCTTTTGGCGGCGGTGGCGCTCAATCAACGGATGGTAAAAATGAAATCGTTGTTCCGGATGTCATTTTTCGCCCCCGTGGTGACAACGGTGGTGGCGGTGGCTGTTGTTTGGCGATGGCTTTACAACCCGGAATACGGGGTCTTTAACTGGTTCCTTCAAGAAGGACTGGGGATGAAAAAACTGTTTTGGCTTTCGGACCCGCGAACCTCGTTGCCCTCTTTGATTCTCATGGCGGTTTGGAAAAACTTTGGGTACAACATGGTCATTTTTTTGGCCGGCCTTCAAACCATCCCGGAAAGCCAGTATGAAGCCGCGCGTATTGACGGGGCGAGTGGCTGGCAATGTTTTCGCTACATCACCATCCCCGGCTTGGCCCCGACGCTCCTTTTTGTTTCAATCATGACCATCATCGGATATTTGCAATTTTTTGCGGAACCTTACGTCATGACGAAAGGAGGGCCCTTGGATTCCACCACGTCGATCGTTCTCCATATGTACAACCAAGGGTTCCGGTTCTTTAATTTGGGGTATGCCTCCGCCATCAGTTACACGCTTTTTGGGCTTATTTTTGTTTTCACTTTTATTCAGATGCGTCTGAAGAAGAATGGTTTTGAGGTGAACTCATGACGCCTCGGGTCCGGCGACTCCTTTCGGATTCGTTAGTGTCTGGGGGGCTGCACGTTTTGCTGGCGGTTACGGCGGCGGCGACGCTCCTTCCGTTTTTCTGGATGTTATCGACTTCCTTGAAATCCGGAGGGGGGCTTTTTACTTACCCACCCACCTGGATCCCCACCGAGCCAACGTTGCAGTGGTACATCCAACTGATCAAAGAAGTCAACTTTTTATTGCATTTCCGTAACAGTGTTATCGTTTCCACGAGCATCACGATTCTGTCCCTCTTCATTAATTCCATGGCTGGGTACGCTTTCGCTAAGCACCAGTTTCGCCATCGGGATAAATTATTTAGTCTTCTCCTGGCGACCATGATGGTTCCGGGCCAACTGACCATGATCCCGGTCTTCCTTTTGCTTAAGAAACTGGGATTGTTGAACAGTTATTTGGGGCTTATTATCCCCGTGTCGGCCAACGTGTTCGGAATCTTCCTGATTCGCCAATTCATGATGTCCATTCCCAACGACCTCATTGAATCGGCGCGCATCGATGGGTGTTCGGAATTTCGGATTTATTGGAGCGTGGTCCTTCCCCTGTGCCGGCCCATTTTGGCGACGCTCGGGATCTTCACTTTTATGGGGTCGTGGAATGATTTTCTTTGGCCGTTGATCGTGATGGTGCGCGAAGCGGGGTATACCCTTCCGGTGGCCCTGGCCAATCTCAACGGACAGCACCCCACCGATTTCGGTCTTCTGATGGCCGCGGCCGTGGTGGTGGTGGTTCCGGTGATCGTGGTGTTCATCCTGGCCCAGAAATATGTGATCCGGGGTATTGCCACAACGGGCCTGAAAGAGTAGATTTTGTTTTTATCCTGACCATTCAAAGGAGAGTTTCTATGAGCATATCGAATAAAGGAACCACGGTCCTTCTCGCGTGTTGTTTCGCGTTGGGCGGGCTGGCTGTTGATGGACAAGCCAAATCAAAAGAGTCGAAAGGGAAAAGCGCGGCTCCCGCGGTGGCATCGGGTGCCCAACTTTTGGATAGCTTCATTAAGGTAGACTGGGCCCAGGCCAAAGACAACAGTTCTGAGCTGAAACTGAGTCAGGTCGCCGGACCGGGGGGATCTGCCCTACGTGTTTCTTACGACTTGAAGAACGGCAAATGGGTGGCCATCAGCAAGGGCTTTGCCATTGATGACTTCAAGGGGAAAGCCCTGTCGTTTCAAATGAAATCAAAGGGAGCCAACAACAATCTGGAAATTAAACTGGTGGACGAAGACGACAGCAACTACGGCGTTAAACGTCCTCTCCTCACAGAGTCCAACGATTGGACCACGGTGACCTTGTCCGAAGCGGACTTCAGTTACTGGTGGGGTGGCGATCCCACCTTGGGCCGGATTAAAGACATCTATTTCGCTATCTCTGCCGGTGACGGTGGGGCGGGCGAACTGCTCATTTCGGACTTGCGGATGGGCACGGCCTCCAAAGAAGGCAACATCGGCAAAGGCGGTGTGATCTTCAACGGCCAATCGAAAGAAGGGTGGATGGTGGCGAAGGGTGAAGGGTCTTCCCTTGGGTTGGAATCAGGTGTCGGAGAAAAAGGAGCCAAAACCATGGCTCTCAAATACTCGATCCCCGCGGGGCAATGGGTGTCCATTCGTCGTGCGATCAACGCGGACCTCTCGGCCGGCAACCCGCGCTTGGTGTTCCGGATCAAAGGCGACGGGGAACCCTGTGACCTGGAAGTAAAATTGGTGGACCGCGATGATTCGACGTTCGGAAAGGTCTTCTCTGGGTTGGCGGGCGGGGGAAAGTGGGTGGATGTGACCATTCCCCTCTCGGACTTTGCTTATATGTGGGGAGGCGACAACCGGTTGGACGCTTCCTTGATCCGTTACCTGGACGTTGCGGTCAGTGGAGCCCAGGGTGGGGCGGGGACCGTTCATATCGCCGAAATTCGGGTCGCGAAATAAATCCTTTCGTTGCGTCTTTCCGAGGTCCGCGTTCCGTCGATAGGGACGCGGACCTCGGATTTTTATGGGGAATACTTTTAAGGACTTGACGGAATAAAAATAATTAGTTTAAACTATAAAAAAACGTTACAACAAATTTACAACTTCTTCGCTGAATCTTCGGGTTAGCTTACTACAATGTAACTGTTGGAAAGCCCTCAGCGTTGCGGGCGCGATTCGCGGCGACGGGCGCATTCTTGATGCCACTTAATGATAGGAGGCTACACAGATGAAAAAAATGACAACCCTCGGCGCTGCGCTTATCGCGGCCGCCTTTACCGCGAATGTTGTTCACGCAGCGTCCGCGGACACCAAAACCGTTGACGTCAGCGCTACCATTTCCGGCGTCAGCGCGTTGAATGTGGAAGTTCGTAAGATCAGTGATGACAGCCTTGCGACGGCCATTGGTTTCGGTTCTGTCGCGAATACTGTTCCCGCCTGGTCCACCCTGCCTGGCGAATACGTGAAAATCTCCGTTGACGATAACGAAACGTCATGGGAATTGAAAGCGTATACGGAAAACTTCGGGGGCGTTTTGCCCGCAACCGCAACCTGGGGATGGCAATACGGCGGTATGATCGCCCCAGCGCGTGAGGGAGCGAAAGTGGCGTTGGGATGGTTAGCGAATCCCACCACGATCCCCGCGGGGCCCGCGACCGGAAACCCGGCGGATGGGCGTAAAATGGACACCACGGTTAATCCTCCCGTTTGGCAGGCCGGTGGGAACGGATTTACCTATCTCAAGGACAGCGCGGACGGAGATACCCCGGAGCAAGAGGGGGACCAGAGTTTCGATATCGCGAGCGGCTATCTGAACGTGGCTTTCGGTTCTTTCGCCGAAACCCGCATCGTGCGTCCGAACTTGGAAAGTGCCACCGAGTTGTTGGCCACTCCCACCACTCCTTTCTACGTTTATCTGGAAGGGCAGTTCAGTGGCGCGCCTCCCGCGGCGTATAGCACGACGGTTAAGTTTGACCTGATCAATAAATAATTAAGTAGGCTCTCCCCGCCGGGGGGCCAGTGCCCTCCGGCGGAGTGGAGCTCTCCTTATGAAACGGGTTCAGGCTCTGTGGGCGATCTTCCTCTTCTGGGCGGTTGGTTTTGCCCAGGCGGGCGGCTTTTTGGAGATTCGGCCCTCGGTGGTCGAAATATCCGCGACGCCAGGGAAAACTGTTAAGGGCTATTTAAGCCTTCGCAACCCCCGCGCCGAGTCTCTCCGCGTCGGCATCGAGGTTCAGGATGGCTGGGTGACCCAAATTGGGAAACCCTCCCCGGTTCCCCCCTCCGAATGGCTCACCCTGAAAATCCCGAAGAAACTGATTTTGCGTCCGAACGCCAGTAAGCGGATCCGCTATAAAATACGTGTTCCACCCCATTTAGAAGGAGAGGCGTTGGCGTTGGTCTTTTTTAGCGGTCCCCCCGAAAGGGGACCGGGTGGTAATATGGGAATCCAGCTTCGTCATGGGATTCCCATATATCTTTCAGCTAAAGGAACCGAGCGAGTGGAATTAACTCCTTCAGCGGAAAAAGCCTTTATGCCAACCCCGGGCGGGTTGGAGTTAGCGGTCACCCTCGTTTCCCATGGAAATACCCATGTGCGTCCTAAGGGCGAATGGGTGATCACCGATTTTTTTGGGGGAGAGACAGAACGAATTCCCCTGGAGTACGGAACCCCGGTTTTTCCCGGCGCTCGCCAAGAATTTTTTGCCCGCTCCAAAAGACCAGATTGGGCTCCCGGGGAATACAAGGCTCATTTGACGGCCACCTACGGGGACTCTTTTGGGCCCCTTCAGACCATGAGCAAGTCATTTTCTCTTAACGTTACAGCGGAAAAAGTGAAGCTGACCGAGACCCCGGCACCGTTGAACTAAAGGCGTTTGGCAGGATCCTTTTGTCTTGTGGATGAGGGGGGCGGATGAAAAGCCGTTCGGTTTGGGGCGCGATTTTGGTGGGGGGGTTCCTCTGGGGACCCGTTCGTGCGTTAGACATGACACCGGAGTTTATACCGTTAAGGGGGGAGCCGGGGCGGCGGATCAAAGCCGCGGTGACGTTGGTGAACGATTCGGCCGAGACGGTGAATGTTCGGTTGTCCCTTCAGGTGGCGCCGGTGGAAGGAGAGAAGCCGTGGGTGACGGTGTCTCCCCAAAAGTTTCGCCTTCGGCCGGGAAAGAAACGGGTGGCCCGTTTAAAGGTGAAAGTGCCCTTGGGGTCGGGGGAGCGAGAGGCTCAAGTGTGGGCCCGTGTTCGGGGGCCCTTGTCCACCAGTGAGATTCGTGTGATTCGAAAAGTTCACTTGGTGATTGAGGGGACAGAACGGTACGCTCTTTCAATCGAATCGTTGAGAACGGTGGGGCACGCGGATCGTGTGAGCGTGACCGCCGGATTTCTTAATGAGGGCAATGTGACGCTTCGCCCGGCCCTGGGGGCGGATCTTGGGTTGGTGGGGGGGGGGCGGGTAACGGCTTATCAGGAAGGCAACGCAGTGGCCGTGGCACCCGGAAACTTTGGGTCGGGACAGGTGGACGTTCTTTTATCGCAGAAAGGCTGGGATGGAACAGGGACAGTGACGGCATACTATCGAGACTCGACCGGGATAATTCATCAGGTCGAAAAAATGGTGGGTGACTAAAATGCGAATAAAAAATATTTTTCGATTTTTTGTAATTGCCCTCTCGGGTGTTTGTCTGTGGGGAGCCGATCGTTCCTGGGCTCTTACTGTAGACATATCGGGGGGGGCCGAAAAAATTAGTTTTGGCGTTTTGCCCAGTACCATCCAATTTCACACGGCGGGGCAATTTTTAAAAATTGTT
>JAEURZ010000028.1 GCA_016788905.1 Elusimicrobiota bacterium | reverse complement strand
CGTGTCCGATCGTCCCCACGTTCACGTGGGGTTTTGTGCGCTCAAACTTGGGTTTTGCCATTTTTATTCTCCTTCGTAAGTTATCGTGATATAAAAATCAGCTGGGAATCGGGATTGAACCGACGACCTCACCCTTACCAAGGGTGTGCTCTACCAACTGAGCTATCCCAGCTCTGCTTGCCCCATCAATACGCGAGGGTTCGCGAACTGCTATTCCGAGGGTCGAAAGATTGTACTAAAAAAACTGCCGGACTAGGATTCGAACCTAGACGACCAGGTTCAGAGCCTGGCAGGCTACCGTTACCTCATCCGGCAAAATTTCGGGTAATTGTGAACCGCCCCTTTAAAAAAATCTTCTGACTTAGGCCAGGTCCCCTGGTGGTTTCCGACCTAGCGGCCTCCAACCACTTCCGGGCCTCCCTCGGCCCGGTCGCAGGCTGCCGTTACCTTATCCGGCAAAAAATCAGACCCCCGCTCAGCGCGGTTGAGGCGCCGAACGGGGGCGATTCTAGCAAATCGATAGACCTCTGAGAACGTTTTTAAACGCCAGCGGGTATTTTAACGGCGTTCAGGGCAGCCTCGTAATTGGGGTGATTGGTCATTTCGGGAACGTATTCCACGTAGGTCACTACATCCTGGGCATTCACCACAAAGACAGCACGGGAAAGCAATCGAAGCTCTTTAATGAGAGTTCCATAGGCTGAACCGAAGGAAGCATCCCGATGATCCGAAATGGCTTGAATATTCTTCACTCCCGCTGTTTGGCAAAAGCGTCCTTGCGCGAAAGGGAGGTCCATACTTACAATGTACGTTTGTACACCTCCAATTCCGGAAACTTCTTGGTTGAATTTTCGAGTTTCCTGCTCACAGACCGGAGTGTCCAATGAAGGGATAGCAATAATGAGGCGTGTTTTACCCGCCGAAGAGGTCAGGGTCACTTCGCTTAAATCGCCAGCCACGGCCTTAAAGTGGGGTGCCTTTTGGCCAACTTTAATGGCTTCACCAATGAGGGTCAGGGGATTCCCTTTAAATGTGGTACCACCTTTGCGTTCAATGCTCATGAAAGTCTCCTTATCAAGAAATAAGTTTCATGTGAATTATGACACATTTTGTCCGGATAGTCATCCGCCCCATCACAAGGAGCCGGCAACCAACCGATCGATGGTATGGCGAATCCTCACGAGGGATCGGTCGCGACCTAAAACTTCCAACATATGAAACAGACTGGGGCCTTGCGTACGCCCCGAGACAGACACCCGCACAGGATGATAGACCGCCGCATTTTTGATCCCCCGCTTGGCCGCCAAACTCTTGGAGGCCTCTTCGGTCGAGACAGCGGTGAACGTGGGAAGCGCCTCGAAGGTCACGACAGCGTCTTTTAAAACTTCCACAACATCGGGTTTTTTAAGAACCTTCTCGACAGAAGGGGGATCGTACACCACGTCCTTGAAGAAAAATTCAATCAGATTGGGAACATCCGTCAAATGTTTAATCTTTTCATGCTCCAACGCCACCGCCGCCTCAATTTCTGAACGACGCGCTTCTTCCTGCCCATTCAAAAACCCCGCTGTCTTAATAAAGGGAAGAGCCCTGTCCACCAATTCCCCGATCGACATTTTGCGAATGTATTCCCCATTCATCCAAACCAATTTATTCGAGTCAAAAATGGCGGGGCTTTTGCCACACCGCTCCAACGAAAACTTCTGCTTAAGCTCGTCCTGGGTGAAAAGATCTTGGCTGTCCTCGGTTGACCAACCGAGGAGCGCCAAATAATTCCGGGTGGCTTCGGGCAAATAACCCGCGTCGCGATACTCTTCCACAGCGGTTGCCCCGTGGCGTTTCGATAACCGCTGACCATCGGATCCTAAAATCATCGATAAATGGGCAAACACCGGAGGCGTCCAACCCAACGCGTTGAAACAAAGGACCTGCCGAGGGGTGTTGGAAAGATGATCGTCACCCCGAATCACATGGCTGATCTCCATGAGGTGGTCATCCACCACGCAAGCGAAATTATAGGTCGGAATCCCCGACGTCTTTAGAATAACAAAATCTTCAATCAAGTCATTTTCCCACTTCATGGGACCGCGGATAAGATCAGCGAATTCCACAAGACCGATGGAAGGGGTTTTAAAGCGAACGGTGTAAGATTTCCCTTCTTTAATCCTTTCATCCCGCTGGGCCGGCGTGAGGTCCCTGTAAGGGCTCACAAACTTGGGGGCCTTTTTCAAAAGAGCCGCGCGTTCTTTGGATTTTTGAACTTCCTCGGGAGTGGCGAAACAGTAGAACGCTTTTCCCGCCGCCACAAGCGCGTCGGCGTATTTTCTGTAATGAACCAACCGCTGCATTTGGAAATAAGGGCCAAAGGCCCCCTTGACGGCGGTGGGGTCCGAGGCCGACGTGGGCCCCTCATCCCAGTCTAACCCCAACCACTTCATTCCATTAAAAATGGCGTCGACCGATTCTTGTGTCGAGCGCGTTTCATCGGTGTCCTCAATACGGAGGATAAAGGTTCCCCCCATGTGCCGGGCGTAGAGCCAGTTGAAGAGGGCGGTGCGGGCGCCTCCGATGTGGAGGAACCCTGTGGGGGACGGAGCGAAGCGGACGCGAACGGACACAGTCAATCCTTAGTAAATGATCTTGTTAAGCGGATATTCAATGATACCTTCCGCTCCCGCCCGTTTCAACGCGGGGATATTCTTTTTAATTTCTTTCTCCGGCATAATGACTTCAAGCGCCACCCAGCCTTCCTCAGTCAAATGAGAAATGGTGGGTTTGCGCAACGCCGGGAGAATCGAGGTGACGGCGGCTAAATGAGCTTCTTTCAAATTCATCTTGATACCCACCAGACCTTCAGCGGCCAAAGCCCCTTGAAGGAGGATGGCCATGTTTTCGATTTTCTCACGCTTCCAAGGATCGGCCCAAGCCTTCTGATTGCAAATGAACCGCGTGGAGGAGGTCAAAAGCTCGTCGATGATCCGTAAGTGATTCGCCCGCAAGGAAGACCCCGTCTCCGTTAGCTCCACAATAGCGTCGACAAACCGCCCCGCTTTAGCTTCCGTCGCCCCCCAAGAAAATTCGACCTTGGCTTTGACTTTGTTTTTGGCAAGATATTTTTTCACGATGTTCACAACTTCAGTGGCGATACGCTTGCCCTGCAAATCCTTAACGGATTTAATGGAAGACCCCTCCGGCACACACAACACCCACCGCACAGGGCGAAACCCCGACTTCGCGTAAAGCAGTTCACACACTTCCTTTACCTTAGCGCCAGATTCCATAATCCAGTCTTTTCCCGTTAAACCCGCGTCGAAAACGCCGGACTCCACATAGCTCGCCATCTCCTGCGACCGCACCAACATGATTTCCAATTCGTCGTCATCCGATGACGGGAAATAAGAACGATCCGAAGCATTGACTCGGATACCCGCTTTCCGAAAAAGTTCAATAGTGGATTCCTGCAAACTGCCCTTCGGCATACCCAGCTTCAGTTTTTTCATAGGGACTCCGTTCGAAATAAGATGAAGAAAGGATTCTAGCAAATAAGGTGCCCTCCCCCGCGACCCAAGCAAGGGAGGGCACTGCTTCAAAGAAAACGCTTAGGCCGCCGTGAGGGCTTTCCGGGCCGAACGAATGGCGTTCTGCGCCGAGTCCAAGGGAGCCGAGAGCGAGAGATCTTTTAAAACCCCAATAATTAACCGGACCGCCACCTCATTTGGTAGATCCGACCGATCCCAAATCCAGTCAGGTTGAACCCCCGTGACGAGATCAATCGATTGAACATTTCGAATATCCACCTTCGCCCCGGTAAGGAGAGCCCCCATGCGAACGGAGTGGAGCACCCCCTGGTCATCCCGATCTGCCACATCCGTTGACAGCGTGTCGGAATACACCCACCGCGTCTGCCCCGTGGGAATTTCTAAACCCAACGAACGGTTTTCCGCCCGCCACGCATTAAGAGAAGCTTCCAACCGATCTCTCTGAGCACTCGATTGGGCTATCAACACCGGCATCTGTCCCCCGTGAGTCACAACCCGGTCCAGCGCCACAGCCCAGTGATGAAAAAGTTGCGTTTCCTCTTCAGCGGAAGTTAAGTTAAGCACCTGCAAAGCCCCATCAACATAAGAAGGCGTTGAGGCCCGTTCCCAGGTGGAGGCAAGTCGCGCCAACCCGGTCAACCGCCGCCCCTCTAAGACTGTCAAAGGCTGGCCCTTTAATTCTTCACGCGTTCGACGGAAATCATTCACAAGGGGCCGATCTTTGGCCCAGGTCCCGCCCGCCAAAGCGCCATAGCCAAGCGCCAGCCGAATTCCCTTGTCTCCCCATGCCGTGTCTGAGGGATTTTCAGCAAAAGCCAACACGGCTTTAGCCACCGGAATGTTTTCCCCCTCCCACCCCCGCCGCGCCCCTGACAACAACCGCTGGCGCAAAAGGGCGCCAGGGGATGTGGACACCGGCACACGCCGCTTACCCAAAATCCCCAAAAGAGGAACCATCGGCACAAGGAGCGGAGCCAACGAACCCTTCCCAATAGAAGGTTGAACAACAACCGAAGGCACGGTATCGCCCCTGGTCTGAGGTATCTCTGATTTAACGGAAGAATCCGTTTGCCCCGCCGGGACGGCTTTCAAGAACCGACCACTGACCCACACCGGAGCCGCCTCAGAGCCTAAAGCCCTTACCTTGCTCCAACCTCTCTCCACTTCTAAAACTTCCAAGGCCGCCTCTTTAGCAAACCGCCCGCGTTTTCCCCCATTCACAAAAGGCCGTACGTCAAAGAGCGAAGACGTGTTAACCACGCGGGCCCGCCCGCCCTTGAGATTAAAGAGGTGCTTACTGTGAATCCATCCAGCCCGCCCGTTCGCATTAACATTCACCCAAACCCCGTCCCGATGAAGAACGCGAACAACGGAGGGTTCCACCTTCCCCAAGAAACGAACCCCCTCATAAGGATGGTTTTCATAGGAGATCAACCCTGTCTCACGCGTGTTAACAACAGACACTTTCGTAGTCGACGAAGATAATTTCTGCCCAGAAACATTACCCGCCTCTGTGGTCGTCGGGCTCCCCTTGGGAGTGGCCACAGAAAATAGTTTGGAAGTCCAAAATTCAATATTTTCCAGATGACCTCTGGACCCCCGTTCCTGACCAAAGGCGGGTCGGTTAAAAATTTGACTGAGGGTTCGATCAATCCCCATCATCAAATTCCCACCCCATGAGGTCAGGGAAATGGCCGCGATTAAAAACACGGTCATCCTGGCCAACTTTTGGATAGGTCCAGTGATCCACGTTCGCCGAAATTCTTTCCAGGCCTCATGGTCTTTTTGCGCCACCACCGTTGACGCATCGTCCTCCGCCACTGTTTTTGGAGTTGAAGAAACCACGAAGGAATCCCCATTTTGGGGATCATCTTTCATTTTTTCTTCAATGAGTTCCGCCCTGTCTATTTCAGCGGGAACAGACAGGGCCTCCGGCACTGCCGGCTTTTCAATCGTGGACACTGAAGTGGAAGCCATTTCGGAAGTTGTCACGGTTGGGAAGAAAGTTCCTCCCCCCATTTCCTCTTCAGCCGATGGGCTCTCAACAGATGGTTCTGACACAAGAGAGCGGGACGCACCCAAACCAAACACGTCCCGAACCTCCGTCTCAGAGAGAGGGGCAAAGGGCTGTTGGGTCGTTGAGGTTTTTGCTTCGCTGGAAGTCATCCCCGGCACAAAGTTCAGGGGTTTAACGGACGACATTTTTTCAGCCACGCGCAAAGCCAAAACCATCCCCGCCGTGTCTCGCGCGGGCCCATCTTGAATCAGATCCTGAATCTCAGCCAAGTCGAGATCATCCCCTGCCGGGTTGTCCCCCTTCATGGCCAAAGAAATATATCCTTCCGAATAGGCCGGGCTTTCTTCCCCCTTCTGTTTGTGTCCAATGCCCATGCGCCAAATGCGGCCCGGGCCGTTGGGGCTTCCCCCCAACTGTTTGTAATTCATCACAGTGGGCCCCACGGTATCCCGAGATTCTCCCAGCAGATAAATGTTTCCGCGCACATTGGAATTAAGAGCCTCTTCATGGGTCAGCCGCCCCAAAGAAGATTCATTCACAGAATTTAATCCCATCCAAGCGAACCGTTGGTTCACCAACCGCCGCCATCGAGCGGCGCTTAAGCGTGCCACAGAATGTTGCGCATCCGACACAACAAGAATTCTCCCCCCCAGCCGGTCCCAAAGAGGCCGACCGGTCACTTGACGCATGCCTAACGTTGCGGCGAAAAAGAAGAAAACGTAGGACAAAATATTCACAATGTTAACCGGAGAAACATCCAGGTAAATCGGCAAATGACCCAGGGAAGACCCGATTCCACCCCACCCCATGGCGTGACCAAGGGCGTCCACCCCAATGAAGAGTGATTCACCAAGAAAAAGACCTCCGCCCAATACCGTGACCATTCCCAACAATCCTAAGAACAGGCTCCACTTCCACATCTTCGTTTTCCACGCCACCCCCCCCAGCGTGAGCATCCCAACAATCGCGGCCAAAACCGGAAGGCCTTGAGCAAACGGAAACGCCCCATTGGGAAACCAGCCCAACAAAACCGAAGCAGGCGTCTGATGCAACATGAGCGTGACGGAAACAAACAAAGCGGTGGCGGCCGTTGCCCATAGGGTTTCTAAAAAGGCGCCTTGCATCCGGTTCGCCATGGATTGAATCTGATCTGGGATATCATTCACTTCCCCCGTTTGCCGCACTTTCAGGTGGGAGTTCCCATTCGCATCCAAACCCGTAATTCGCCGGTCCAGTTCATCTCCATTGTCCACCATCTGACGAACAGTCTCAGGTACCCCCGCTGCTAAGCCACCCGACTTCCAACGCCGACTCCGTTGGGCTAACGATTCTGCAAACAATACGGACACTTCTTTGAGCAACCGCTCGGTCGCCTTGTGGGTCACGGTGGCCGCCTCCGATGGATGAAACGAGTCCAACCCCGGAAACGTCACAAAGTTCCTGGCGATAAAGGGATCCCCCTTCGCTAGCCCTTGCCCCAAAACCTCTTCGGTGTAAGGGTTGTCTATATCAGCAGAAACCAGGAAATGGGGCGGTGTTTTACCCTCCACAGAGGTTCTCTCCGAGGCTTCGGACAACCCCTCCCACGCCTTATTTAAACTTTCCAAAACATACATGGTGTTCGCCGTTTGGCCCGAGCTGGCCACCCCTAAGACGAGAGTATCCGCTCCGAATCCCTTATCCCGCAATTTCACCAGATCTTTTCGACTGAATTCGGCGGCATAAACCACCTCAATATTAAGCGGACGGCCCGCCATGCTGGATAATTTTCTTAAGGTCTCGGCGTGCTGGTTGCCGGCGTCAAAACTTTTTTCTGTTCCCACGATGACCAAATCGATCCCTTTTTTCTTCTTTGTTAAGCGATTCATCAACAAGGTCACAAAGGCGCGACCGGTTTGACTGTTGTGAGAAGCGGGATCGGAAAACTCTTCTTTAAGAGTTTCATTCACCCAGGGAATCATTTCTTCGTCCTCACGGACCCGTTGTTCCGGAGCGGTTTCCAGCGAGGAGGAAGGGGACACGTAGGGGCTGTTCTCCAAATCCAACCAACGCCTCTCCTCTGTCACTCGATCCATATGGTCAAAGTCGTATTCTGCCACGCGTCCTTTCTCCACGTGGTCTATGACCAACCGGTTCTCCCGCAAGGTCGCTACTTCTCCGTTCCGCAACGTCAACCGATAGCGAAATAAACTGTCTCCAATTTTTCCACCCAAAAACGCTTTGGACTCACTGCTCCCCGCCAGACTTTTCCCATCTTCCGTCACCCACACATAAAACGGTTGATTTTGGCGTAACCATTGGGCGCTTTCCCCTTCCAAAACCGTGGTGTTCATCACGCCATGGGTTGAAGTCGAATCGGCCCGCCGGAGCAAATGAATTCCCGATCGACGAAAATCTCCCGTAAAATAGAATTTCAAAAAGAGATCGCTGAACACCTGGGCCAATTCTTTTTGCTCATGTCCCTGGAGATCGTTAAACCACGGCAGGTTTTGTAGAAAAGCGTCTGCCTGCCCTGCGAAACGATTTCGCAACCCTTCAATATCTGATCCACGTTCAAAAGGCACCCGCTCTTCCAAATCCCAAAAAGCTTCATTGCTCTGCACGCGGGCCCCCGCCGCCGCAAAGAGATTTTCCAAACGGTTGGCCTGGGGATGTCGTTGCAGAAGCACAACAACTTCACGTTCAAAAGATTGAAGGGCTTGGGTCTGCAACAATCCGTTCAACAGGCCGGGTGTGGGGGCGCGCTCCAAAATTTCCGCAAAGTGAGTATTTTTCCCCGCGAGGGACGCCACACCCGTTTGAAAAAGGGCCAACCGAAGGGAAGCCATCACCGATCCCTGGGTGATCCATCGTTCCATCCGAGTGGCGATTTGGGGGGAATCGCCCTCCGCGGGATTTTTAAATCCGGTCATGTGTTCACTTAATAAAGCATCTTCATCGTTGGTGATATAAATTGATTTCTCCCCATCCAGGGAAACGGCCGTGGCGTTGTCGTCTCCATTATGTGCAATGGCAACTCCGCGCGGCATAGCGATGGATTTCACCGCCGGTTTGGCCCGGGGACCGTTCCAGGGCCGTTCATAATGATCATCCCGGCCCCCCTCGCCAATATAAACGATCGTGTCCTCATGGTTCGAGCCCAAATGGGGATGGGCATTGAGTGCAATAGGCTGGGCCAAATTTGTTCCATACCGGGTGTGGGCCACAGCCACCACACGCTTTAATCCCCCATACCCGTCTTTTTCAGCCCGATCGGAGATCCGGGATGAGGCGTCCCGCATTAATTTCCCCAATCGAAGACGACGATTTTTTTCTTTGGCCACTTTCTCCACAAAATACGAAAACTCCGAATGGCCATTTTCTTTAACAGCGATGGCCGCCACCCCTCCCGATTGACCTCCCCGGTGAAGGGTTCGGCGAACGGCTGTATCGAGAACAGATTGCAACCCTACGGGCATGGCGGCCCCTTTCGCGTTCGGCCCACCGTAAACAACCCCAATGACCCCACACGCAAACACCCGGGCAATACCCGTTATTGCCGTTTGAAAGTCGGAGACAGAAGTCAAAACTGTCCATAGGTTAACCCCCGCCACGGCGGCCAAAGCCAAATAGGTAAAATCAGATATTCCCGTCATCCCCAAGAAAGGCGCCACGAGGCCCACCACCATCAAATTGCTCAGGGGCCCCGCCAAGGCGGCGACGCGGTTTCCCAGTGAAGGGGAATCCGCTTCCAGCGCCGCCATAGAGGGCGCACTGCTTTTGCTTGAAAGGCCTGGAATGAAAATGGTCGAAAAAGGAACCAGGGCTTCGAAGGAGAGACTCGATTCATAGGAATGCATCAGTTGTTTGAAATTTTGTTTTCCCAGAGCGCTCACCACAGCGGCATGCCCCATTCCATGCCAGTAAACCGAAGATAAAATCACCGCCCGTAACATCATTCCGCCCAAAATCCCCCACAGACCAAGTCCGATAAGGAGCGCCGGGGGAGAAAGGGATGTTCCTCCCAGCCAAACCATAAATCCAACACCGGCCAATATTTCCGGCAGAACGCGCGACACCGCTTTTCCACCAATGGCATAATTCACGTTTCCCACGTGCCCTTCATCAACGACTTTCCCCCCTTTTCTTTCGACCGCCGCGGCTAATTTTTTTGGAGCCGTTAAGGATCTCTCCGTTTGGTCCGTTGCGACCAAGATCTCTTGGTTCGCCCCAACAAATGAAATCCGTAGGGATTTCGTTCCCTCCTCCTGGATCGCCTGAACCGAAACCCGTCCTGTATTCGGATTTTGGCGATTCCAGTTTTCGGCAAAAGAGGCCGGATCTTCTGCCAGTGTAACCCCATACACCATTTCCGCTGAATTTAATGTCCGGGCAGAGAGGTTGTAAGGGGAGGAAGGCAATTGGGTTCCCACCGCCGTGGCGGAGGGAGGATTCATAAACAATCTTTCACCCAACAATAACCGTTCCAACGGTGTCCGCGTGGGGGCAAAAGCCTGCAAATACCCGGCCCCCGATTCCGGGACCTCCGCCACCCGGGGCGACAAAACCGCGTGGGGAATATTTTCATTCATGAGCCGCTTTTCTAATGCCGGCGCGTGAAACCCACCCGTCACCAAAACCGCCGTGTTGGCCCCCTGCCGCCGAGCCTCCGCTAAAGTGTTCTCCAAAAGGGTTTTGTTGCGGGCTTCCGCCGCTTCAAAGAACGCCGCGAACTTGGGCAGTTGAGTTTGCACCGTCTCCGCCGCCGACGTCGAAAACCCAAGGGAATGGGCCCTCTCCGTCAACCGGGCCCATTCTTCCCGGCGCGCTTCAAATTGTCCCCATTCCAAGGGTGTCAAAGCATGTTCAACCGCCCGCTCGGCCAAACGTAAGTCCTTGTTCCATTCAGCCAATGACAGGGCTTCTCCTGTCGCCAATCGTTGATAGGCCCGTGTCTCCAAGGCGTCCAATTCCTCCATAAGCTGGGCGGCACCAATCCCGTCCGCCAAGGAAACGTAACTAATGTATTCCCGAAACGCCGGATAAGCCGACAGCGGAACCCCTTTCGAAAGGCCCACGGCCTCAATCATCCGATAGTAGTCCTTGGCGGATTCCCCCCCCGTGCGAAACACCGTGGTCGCTTGAACGAGCTTGGCCATCTCCGCCGTGCCCAAAAGGGGCGAAAGCCGTTCAATGAAAGCGGCCCGGGCTTGCTCCACCGCAGGGAACGAAATCTTGTCTTCCAATGCCTTGGCATCTAAAAACCGTTGCACGTGCTGACCCACCCCCCCACCCGCCCCACGGGAAATTTCCGTGGCGTAACGACCCAAATCCCCGCGATCCTCGTGCATGGCCTGAACTTCCCGGTCCAGTTTTTGTAAGGCCCCAGAGAAAACCGTTTTTTGACGTTCAAACCCTTCTTTTTTCAAAACCGCAAGGGCAGATCGGGTCTCCCCTTCCGCGCTCAGAGAGTCGCGGTAGGCGCGCACATTGGCGTCATAAAGCGCGGGGTCTTCCACTCCCCACAAATGGGGCACCGTGGGGGCGGTCAAACCAAAGGCTTCCGGCCCGTTGATAAACCCCTTTTTGAGCAAATGGTCCGTCAGTTGTTCCTGAGCCGGAGAAGGCAACAGCCCCCGGTGGCGATCCAAATCAAACGCGCCGGTGGTCCCCTCCACGCCCACCACCATTTTCCCTTGAGATCCCAGGGATTCCAAAAGCCGGGCCACATTTTGTTGGGCAGAGTAAACGTCATGGGCATCCATAACCAAGAAAAATCGAATGTCGCTGGACCGCCCTTCCCGCACCACACGCACGTCGGCATAAGGGGTCACCGCCCGCCGCGCCCACAGGGGCGTGGAAGCCAATATTTTGGAAAGAGAGGGCGACGGGGCCACGAGGGGGACCGGCCGAATGGCCGACCCAAACGAAAAGGCCTGGGAAGCCGGCAGTTGGGCCAACAGGGTAGGCGATTGCCCACCGTTCCCCTCCAACCGAGAGCGTGCCGCGGCCCGGTCTTCCCAAAAAGAGGCCTCCGCAGGCGCAGCACCCAAAATAGTCACAAGATAAGCCGCGGCCGTAACCGCGCCCACCAACCGAGTGGCCCAGTGATTTTTATTGCGAGAGGTCGAAATTTTTCCCATAAGATTCTCCTTGAGTTCGTAAAAAAAAAGACGCCCCACGCGCACCTGCGCATGAGACGCCATCGTCTGTTGAGCTCGCTGGAAGCGGCTCGGCCCCGGCGGTGACATCCGCCGAACCCAAATTTCACCCGCCGAAGACCTCCCTCCCCGGCCCGGCCCCAAGGCCGGAAATAAAAAGTCCCACAAGGCCAAAGCCAAGTGGGACACCATTGTCACTGATCAGCACACCTCTGTGCTGAAAAGAATAATAGCATTTACCCGACCGATGTCAAGCCCCCTCTGGGGTCAAGTCTTGACTTTCCATTCATTAATCTCCCGCGTTCAAGCCCCACCAACCCTCAAATATGTTAAAATCCCTCAACAAATTAACCCACGTTTTCCGTCGAAGAAAAACGATTTTTGAGATTTTTGAGGAGGAACCATGAACGCTCCCGTCGCACACCCCGCCGCCTCACCCGGCGGACCAGCCACACCACCAGCCGCCCGACAGTTCGTCAATTTCGCTTTCTATAAACTCGACCCCGCCTGGCGCCGACTGCCCGAAGCCGAACGCACCGCTGGAAAAAAAGAAGCCGCAGAAGCCTTGGCCCCCTTCTCTGGTTCCGTGATCACCTTGTCCTATTCCACATTGGGCTTCCGGCCAGAAACCGACTTTTTCCTCTGGCGCATCAGTTATCGCCTGGAAGATTTTGAAGAGATGTCCGCCGCGCTGAACCGAACGAAACTGGGCAGTTACCTCACCATGCCCACGTCATACCTGTCCCAATCCAAACGATCCACCTACGTGGACAAACTGAACCCAGAACATGAAAACCAACGAGCGAAAATCCAACCGGGCAAATACAAATACCTCTTCATTTACCCCTTCGTCAAAACCCGCGAGTGGTATCTTCTCAGCAAAGAGGACCGCCAAAAAATGATGGACGAGCACATCATGGTGGGCAACAAATTCCCCTCAGTGAAACTCAACACCACCTATTCTTTCGGCCTAGACGACCAAGAATTCGTCGTCGCCTTCGAGTCCGATTACCCCTCAGACTTCGTTGATCTCGTCATGGCCCTAAGGGAAACCCAAGGCAGCCGCTACACGCTAAGGGACACCCCCATCTTCACCGGCGTCCGCCGAAGCGTAGAAGACACCTTGAATCTTATTGCCTAACGTGGCCGTACCGATCACCCAGATCCAATTCTTAGGATTAAACAGATAAAGGCAATTCTCCAAAAACTGCTGCCTTTCTCCCCCCGCCTCATTTATCTTTTTGGAAGCGCCGCCCGTAGTGAATTACGGTTTGATAGTGACTTTGATCTGGCGGTCCTCACCAAAAAGCTATTCCCTCCTGCGGATCGTTACCGATCGCTGTTCCTCTCCACAACTCCGCTTACCGAGTTTTCTTTGACCACCCTCATTTCCTCCTTGGAATCCTGCTGATCCTCCCCCGAATGACTAATCCACGGGAAAGGATTATCCTCAAATAATAGAAAGAGCGATTGTACGCGGACAACGAGGTGTATGGATTAGGCTTGTGACGCCAAAAGGACCGCCCGATCTATCCAATCTTGAACAGCCTTGGCAATAGAAGAGAACTCACGGACGGTCACTTTCACAGAAACTCCTGTAATGTCCACAGAATCCTTGGAGGCTGCCACCACGTCCAGGGCAGGAACAGGAATATTATGCTGATTTAAAAAGCCTATCAGCCTTACCAAGATCAGTTTCCCATCGCCAATGACACCATCCGGGGCGAAAAGGATATACGGCCGATAAGCTTCCAGTGCGGGGTTTATCCCCTCCAATTCGGTTGAATTCATAACACCTGAGATAACAATCGGGGCAGCCCTCTCCCCCCGCCCCTGAATAAGACCCAACAAATAGGAGGCGGCCTTCACACGCTCCTCTCCAACGAAGTCCGAAAAGTCCATAGTCTGAACGGCACCCGGGAGAGCGTCCGCCCTACCAGAGGACTCGAACCGAATCAATCCCAGCTTATGGACCGCGTCCGGTTTTTCACCCATGGCCACCCGAGCCTTCTGGCGTCCAGATTCGTCCAGATCCACCCCTGCCTCCGCATTTAGCAAGGCATCACGCACCCGCGCCTCGAAATCTAAGGGACGGCTGTCTCCTACAATCTCCCTGAGCAAAGAAATTTCAGCATTGCCGAACCCCACCGTTTTCTTATCTGAATCAAGGGAACCAGGGGGTGTCATTGGCGGTTCATTCCCCGCACCTCGCTTCGGTCCGAACAAGTACCCTTTCAAAAGTTTCCAAGTCGTTCGTGAAAAGATACGGCGCACCGAAATAAACTGCCTTCGCAACACCACTCCCCTCAATATTCTTTCAGGCTCGCCATCCAGGACGCTCCCGGTGAGGTAGGTAACGGTCTCGAATACCTTGAAAAGAACCTCAAACTGTTCTGTAAATTCCACCCCGTTTCGAGACAACAACACTTTGATGTCACGCAGTTTGGCCTCCACCGACGCCCCATGAACCGTCACCAATCCAACCAATTTGTCACGCTCATCGGTCGTAAGGGAAGATAACTTAGTAGCCATTCGCTCCAACTCACCCAACGCGGAAAAAGAATCCCCTCGATCGAGAGCCGACAGAAATAGGATAAAGGCATCTTGGTTTTCGCTCGAAAGAATTCCTGTATTGCCAAAGTCCAGGATATGGACAGTTTTATTTTCCACGTCGACCAGAATATTGCCCGCATGAAGATCGGCGTGGTAGCGGCCGTTAATGAGCATCTGTTTCAAGAGCGCTCGATAGACGAGAGCGGCTATTGCGGGGTAATCCCCCGTCCCGCGGAGCCTGGCGACTAAATCGCTTTTTAAGGGTTCACCACGGACAAAGTCGTCAGCGAAAAATTGACGACCCTCCAACGTTCCATCCACGCGGGGGATATTCAATCGCCATCCGCCATAGGAATCGCCGTTGGAGGTGGCGCCGATACTCTTTTGTCCCTCCACCTCCGCCGCCATGTCCAGTTCCCGCCGGACCGCCTGGCCTACTTGGTCTACTAGCGTATCCGATATATTTTCCAGACCTTCGATTTTGCCGCGCAGGTTATTAATAACCTTTTTAAGAATCTCCATGTTCACCCGAACTTCGTAACGGGCGAGGGGTCGAATATATTTGAGCGCTACTTGCCGCCCATCAACCAGAGTTGTCATATATCCCTGCTTAATGGACGCACTCCCCAAAAGTCTCCCAATAGTTTTGATCCTTTCCTTTAATGATCCGAAAGAGTTGTCGAACAAAAGAGCACCCATCAAGTAGCGCTTATCCATTGGAGTTACTCGATCCGAAAGGGATTCCAACACCGCCCTCAAGTCCGCGCTGGTGATGATCGACTGCTTTGCCAAAACCTGGCCCAATTTCACGCCGACCACGCCAAAACTTGCCAACAAATCGCGTATTAATTCGTTGCGCCCATCGGTCGCGTTTCCCTTCTTTTTTAAAAAATGGCCAAAAATGCCGTGAATCAAGTCCAATTGCTTCAACTCCGGGGAAGCATTGAAAGTTTCAACAAATATAAGACACAACTTATTATCTCCATTGGGTTCTTCACCCAACCCGTGACGAAAAATATTTTCGATCAACGTCCGACGCTCTCCCTCGTTGGCCAAAAGCCCCACTGGCCCGATGAATAAGGTGGTTAGAAATAAATACCTGTCTGTTTCCGTTGCAAGGGACAAAAGAAGGGGCAGGTCCGTCAAGTCTACTTTCTGGGCCTCTTCGTAAACCTGGACCACATCGGGCTTTTCCTTGCTCACACCAATCAGCCATTCAAAGGTCTCGCGTTTCTGCGTTGCGGTATGGTTTTCCAAAGCATCACCTAAATGCTCTAAAACTCTATGTCCAATCCCAGCGGCGCGGCTCCTGGAGGTTTGCTCCAAAACGCTTTCCCCCCTAAGTTTCTCTAATTCATCCACCGATGTTTCCACGTCTTGGAGCAGTCGAAGCAGAACCTCATTTTTAATTTCAGATTCCCGGGGAAAATATCGATCCACAAGGTTTTGAACATCTTGATATGTTTGCAGAGGGGTCGAAGCGGTCGCGATATCGGCTTCCAACATCCGCCGCGCCAAGATGTCTCGGACGGGGCTGGGGTGAAGGTGCGGCAGTATGTTAATAAAACGATTCGGGGCATCGCGAAGGGGATTACCAACTAAATCGATCAGGACCTTGTTTCTGTGTTCCGTCGCCTGGGGGTAGGCTTTCAGAACAGCCTGTAGAATTTGATCTGGGCTCGCACGGGAATGCGCTCTCTTCCACGCGACAAAAACCCGATCCCCCCAGGTGAGAGCGGGGTGGTTTTTGGGATTTTCTTTCGCTCGGGCCCAGACGGGGAGAGGGCCTTCCATTGACGAGGGAGCCTCCAATGAATTCTCCCGGATCGGGCTGATCATGCTGGCGCACATTTGAAAAACGATTTCCCAAACATTACCGGTCAAATTTTCAAAACCATAACTGGACATGAACCTGTTCCACGCGCGCTCATTAAAAAGTGAGGGCCTAAGACGATTAATGAACCCCGCCAACGGCGCGATATCCCGCTGACCTTTAACGCCATTAAAAAACCACGACCAGGCAACCATAGACAAGAGTGTATTGAAGTGTTCTGTTGTTAGGCCATTCCTAATAAATTCTGATTCGTTTGCAATCAAAACCGCGAATAGGTTTTCTTTGTCACTGTCATTTACTGCCGCGTTCCAAAGCCCCCTCTCCGGAACGATGCCATGTTCCAAAAATAACGCCAACTGTTCCAAGGGAGGGACACCTTCTCTCTCCAGACTCTCCTTGAGGCACACATAAATTGGGCCACTTTGTTTTGTATCAACGAAATCGCCGTCTTCCTGAGAACTTGATCCACTCCGAAAGGGGAGGAAACCGCTGAAGTTTTTTGTGAGATCTTGCCAACGCCAATCACCAGAGAAATATTTTGAAGCATCATTATGAGAACGCTTTCCGTACAAGCGAGCCCCGATTTCAAAACGGGGTTTTTGGTCCGAAATTTTCCCTAAGAAAAAAGCGAGCCCATTTTCGATGCCATTTTGCGATGGCGAGACACCTCCTCCGTTAACAAACTGGCCCTCAATACGCTCCTCGACATTTGACTCAGATAACAGACCCTCCAAAAGGACGACCCCTTCCTCCGCGGAAACATTGAACTGATCATATAGGACCTCGGCGAAATCGCGCATAGACTTCGTCGCCTGCTCCCAAAGATGGGGGTGCCGCAACATGTCCCCGAAAGATTGAACCAACAACTCCCGAGTTTGCGCCTTTCGGAAAACATCGATCAATGGAACACCCAAACTCACCTTCCACCCCAACCCCCCGAATAGGCGAACAAATTCCTCCGGCGATTCGATTTTTGATAACAGCACCTTTTCCAATTCATCTTTCGATGAACTGGACCGCCCCGCAGTAAAGCCAGGTCGCACCCCGGCCCCAACCTCGAGGGCCTCGTACAATCGCACCAGGGCTTCTTTGTTCGCCCCATTATTTGCAATATCCCCCATCAATGCGTTGATGAGCAAATGGGTATAATTATCAACCCCTGATGTAAGCCTTCCTATTTTTCCCCAGACTTCGAAGTTTTCAAATCGAATAATTTCAGAGAAGACGGGGTTATTTCCCCGCGCATCCAAGTAATCGTTAGAGTATTTTCTGAACACCGTTAACAGCACAGCGGCCACAGCCGACGGGTCATCCCAATTCTTTTCCCGAAAGGGATTGTCCCTTTCACTCAGGACCGGACCATAGGCGCGGTTCAGCAAAAAGTGGATTGGGCCCAATACCCCATACTCGATTAGGCCTGCTTGATCGTTCTCAGTTAATTGCGCCAAGGAAGGAACCAGCGTACGCGCCCGATTTTCAAGTCTTTTTTCAAGTTCTTCTGACTCTTTCCCTTCGTGAATTATCTGAATTTGATTTTGAAGAAAATTGCGCAGGTCTTCCTCTTCTTTTCCCATTGTAGCCTTATCAGGACGCAGCCACGCGTAATTGGGGTCGCGATCCTCGGCGGATTTAAGCAGAAATCCGCTCAGGTCGGCCGCCTGGTTGGCCAAGATTATGGCGAAACCTTCATCGTTCATTTCAATATTATGGGCCCTAGCCATTTCCCGCACCGCCCGTGCCTCTTCAGCCGTAAAATAGTCTTCTGCCTTGACATTCTGGTCCTGCATCATTCTCATGATAAAGGCGGCTCTCGCGCTGGGAGAATTCGCACCATCTAACCATTCACGAACCTTTGCTTCGCTCAAATCCAGAACAGCAGACCCGGCCTTTTCCCGAAAAGCATCCAGAATGGCCCTATAAGCCGACACCGCGTAATACAAACCCATGATTTTTTTAAGGTCGTGCACGGAGGATGCCCGCTCGGCCATTAAAGCGAAGTGGGAAACGGAAAACGAGCCGTACAGTTGGTCGTCGAAGTTAAAACGCTCAGAGCGCTTTGTTCCCAAAATATCCGGTGGGAGTTGTTGGGGTTCTGCATCCAAATTCTGCCAATACTTATGCCGAATGTCATTATAAATCTTGGCTTCGCGGCGGTGGGAATGGGGATGCGTTGTGGTGATCGCCGCCATGCGACTTTCTTTGGAACGAAGGGCTTTCATAAGCCCCATCCCAGCAACGGGAGACAGCGGCCCACGACCGTCCCCGCCGTCCAACGCCCGAAGGCCCTTTTCATCGGCGTCATACTCCGCGATCAGTCCAGACGGGTTATAATCCCTGTCCTTTTTTTTTCTTTCTTCTTGAAGGGCGTGTCCCGCTTCGTGGCCCAGGATAAAAAGGATTGTGTCACGGTTGAAGATCCCTTCTCTCTTCATAAATTCAAGCAGGCCCCTGTGGAACACCACCACTTTTTCTCCGTTAAGATAAAAGCTCGCGTTGACCTCGTCGGCGTCGGTCACGACGACAGCGAATTCCTCCTCCGCCAGACCAAGCGTCCGCAACGCCTGTCGCGCCAAGCTGTCCACCTCCCGGGAGATCTCTTTATCTGGACCAATAATTCCATAGTGATCACGGATCAATTCGATGCGTGAGGCCTGCCTGGGATTCGCTGAGGGATCGGACCTGGACGTCCTAATCGCCGCGAAAAACGGCACACCCTGCAACTTTTTGTCGAAAATCACCTTATTAATCGCCTCATGCGGAATTAAGCTAATGGCATAGGCGGGAAGATAGAGCGCCATTCCAACAGCGGGCAGAGCACCGGCCACCAATCCCGCCGCAACAAGTGCGAAAGGCAACGCAAACAAAAATCCACCACCTGCCCAAAGGAGCGCGTCCTTGACGGTAACCTTTTCTCCTTGCCATTTAAGAAGGATGACATGGAGTGCGGAAAAAATGAATCCTGCCGCCCCCGCCGCCGCCAAACCTAGAACGAGCGGCGAGGCAAACACAGCCCCCAACCATATGACCAAAGGTCCCGAAAGTGCCGCAAGAAATAAAGTCTCCAACCGAGGCATGACCTCCGTAATCCACACGCGTGCTTCCATTCCGAATCGATTCAAGGTCGCAGCCGAAACCATCGAAAAAAATACGTTAAATGGATTTTTGGAATTATCTGGTTCTAAGAGTGGATCCACAAATGTGTAATCAAATTCGCTTTCTGAATAAGGAATTGGAAATTCAATTCCCATTTTGATTGTTACCACATCGCCACTATAATATGGACGACTCTTTATCAATTCCTTGGGGATCCCACCACGCTTGACGTGTTCCATTCCCACCATTCCCAATACGGCATTATTTCTGTGCCGAGATCTGCCTTCAATGAATTTACTGGCCATCCAGCCATCACGATCTACTCCTTGTTGTTCAGGATGGACATGAGGCGTATCGATCAAGATGATGGGAATTGAATTAACCCGAAGCAAATCAATCCAATCAGTTAAAAATGCATTAAAGCTATGCCTAACCCGTGTGCCATCAAAATTACTCATTAATAGATTTAAATCGGTAACGAATTTTGCAGAGGGATAATCCGGGTCATTTATATTCACTTCAAGGTGATGCGGCAATTCGAGGGCTACGGAAAAAATCATTCCTAACTTTTTCAGTTTGACAACCATGTCAATGAAGGAGGGATGGTAGACTGAATTATGGAAATCTCCCATTAATACAATTTTATCCTGAGAGAGCCCATCTTTAACGACATCGAACACCTCATCAGGATTTACCAATTTCCCAGAAACTCTATTTTGATAGCTTGGGGCGATGGTTGATTGAATTGGTTTCGAAAACTGGCTTTTAAGATCAATCTTTTTTCTAACCGTCTGGTTTTTTTTAAACCTAAAACCTGAAAATTTTCGCGAAGCGGTCCTGTAAGTCAAATTAACCTTACCGATTTTTCGTGTTTCAATGATCGGTTTACTTGACAAAAATGGTCTTAATTCCGATCTGGAGGCACTAACAATAAGGGAATTTTTTCTCCCAGGTAGTCTTATCCTTGTTTCGGATCCCTCCTGTGTGCGTTCAACACTCAGAATTGTCCCTTGTTTCAATCGTGCGAGCGCCTCCCTTTTAAGCCTTTCCAAATTCGCTGTTGAAGTAACCGAATCATAACACATTTCTGTTATTGTAAAGTCGGCCATAAAAGACCGTGAGTTCAAAGTGCCATTGCACCAAGCAGATATGAAGACCTGCGCTAAAATAGGCAGGTATGAAACCCTACAAA
>JAEURZ010000027.1 GCA_016788905.1 Elusimicrobiota bacterium | reverse complement strand
TTCCTCCTTGCCCTTTAATGTACCTGTTACCTATGTGCCCGGTCTATTCTGTTACCACTGTACCCGGTTTATACCCTCCCCATCCCTCTCCCGCGAGCGGGAGAGGGTGTCCGAAGGACGGGAGAGGGTGGGGGTGGATGGGACGATTCCTGAATCTCTTGCTTGGACGCGGTTTCTTCCTCAAGTTCGCGCTTTTTATGAATTGGCTTTAGAGCGGGACCTGGCTTTGGTCAAAAACGCTTTGGCGGATATGGAACGGACGGGTGTCCAACGGGGTGTTCTCATTGCGGGGGGATTTCACACCCCGGGCCTCACCCGGTTGCTTCGTCAATCGGGGGCCTCTTACGCTGTTGTTCAACCCAGCTTCGAAATGGAGTCTCGCCGTTCATCTGATGAACTGACCATTTCCCAGGCACCCGATGCCTTTTCTCAATCCGCTCGCGAAGCCAACCTGGCGGTGTTTAACCCGGCGGCACCCTTGGGGCAATCACTCACAGGTCGGATGGAAATTGAATTCTCTCTTCAAGCGATCGTTGATTATGTGTTATCCGGTTCGGAAGTTGACCGAGAAAAAAATCTTTCTCTTCTAAAAGAGAATAAAGCTCGTATTGAAGTTCTGGGGGTCCCGCTAACGTTTGATCGGGTTATGTCTTTCATAGACGAGAATGGTGTTCCTTATGTGGCGGGATTTGGTCAATACGGTGGGGAACCCTTTGTCGTGGCGGTTTCCTTAGACGCCACACGCACGACCCAATGGATGCGGGTGGATAACCTTAATCAAAAAGATGCGGTTAGTCTGAACAAAAAGCTGGGGGGGTTGCTGGAGGCACGGGGATTAGGAGCCGCCTGGGCGTCTTTCATTAAATCTTTCAAAGCTCTCGCGGCGGCGCGCGGGGGGACCGAGGGGGGCCTTTCCGATCTAAGAGCCGAAGCGATGCAAGCGATGGCGGCCCTTCCTTTGGACCAAATTGGGAAACTTTTGGTGGATTTCGTCCATTCTTCTGAAACCCCCATTATCCCTCAAAGTAAAACCGGGGAAGAGACTGTTCATAAAGCTATTGAGGCTGTCCGTATTTCCGCGGAACAAGCTCCGTCAAAGGTTAAGCTATTTTTCCAGAATTTTCTCACGTGGGGGAGTATTGTATCTGGGTCTGTTCTGAGTGTAGCGGCATTTTCTGCCAATGCCGCCACCGGGGTGGCGGGAGTGGGGTTGTGGTCCGCTCTGGTCACCCAGTTGAGCACTTTTTCACAACTCTTTGACTTAACAAACATTGTGGGTTCCCTTTCTTCCTATTCCCCAGCGCTGGGGGCTTCTTTCGGCGCGTTCCCCGTTGTGCTTGTGGTGCTTGCTTTCACAGGCGTTATTTTATGGTCTTCCATCAAACGACAGCCGGTGGCGGTCCTTCCTTCTGGTGGCAATAATACGCCACCGACAATTCCCGCTCCTTCGATGATACCCCCAACCCCAGTTCCTATTCAGCCCAGCGGGGCCCTTGTCGCTGAGGAAGTTGACCTGTCCCCCAAAAACCTTCTGCCTTTGCTTGCGGGGGGAGTGGTGGCAGCGGTGTTTTTCCTTTGGCTCTTGCCTTTTAGCATTTCCTTCCTCACGACGGCTCTTCCCGCGTCATTGAGCGGGATTCTCGCTCCTGTGTTTCTCATCTTGAATGTCTCTGCTGGCGTCGGGTTCTATATGGTGGCTCTCACGGTGGGCTGGAAAGTGGCTCGGTCGAAAGAATACCAAGGAACGAGGACCTGGGAAATCTTTCGTGTGGTGGCTCCCATCGCGATGTTCGTTTTCACCAGCGGTGTTCTCTCCGGGCTAATTTTACCTGTGGCGGTTTGGAGTGTGGCCACCTCTTCTTTGGCCCGGAAGGGGGAGACTCTCGGCCCTATTGTTAAGATGTTTGAAAGCCAAATTGAAGGGGTTCGATCCCTGTCGGCCAACTGGTTTAACACGCTCCACTCCGGGACTTCCCCCCCAAAGAACGCCGTGATCCGATCGACTTTATGGGTGGGAACAAAAGCGGCGCATGGGATGGTGGATTTGTGGGGGACGTTTAAAGGGTTTGCGTTTCAGTCGGCCCTGGACCTGTACGCCATTTACGAAGGGAAGTCAGCCAAATCTGAAAATCAACTAACAACAGCCGAACGGGGGTATCGGTCAGCTCTAACAGCGTTGAGGGGCGAATCGACTGTGGGAAGTGTTCGTTACGCAATAGCTCAGGCGTTGGGCCTTCCCGGGCTTGTCCTCTTTTACACCATCGCCACGGTGAACCGTCGTTTGGCTCTCTTGATATTGAGTTCCGTCGCCACTTATACGGGCACACAATTAATTTCGGGATTTGTGTGGGTGGCCCTCTTAGGAAATGGGGTTGGTGCTCTTTTTATGGCGAGTTTTTTCTTCATGCAAGCGTGGCGTTTTTATCAGAAATTCAGGGATGAACGGGAAGAAGGAAAGATTTTAAAGGGAGTGAACGCGCGGGCGGTTCTATTCACCATTTTTGGATTTACCGCGCTTGCTGTGGGTGTTCCCGCCATTTTGGGTGGCGTGGATCTGCCCATTTTCCTTGGAAACATTCTTGCCTTTAATCCATTGGATTCTATACCCGGTCTCAATTTTGATTCCCACGAACTTGCTTCTTTGGCCCAAGCCAATCCTCACGATCATGGACTTCAAATCAAACACGCCTTCGTCCAACTTCTTTCCCCCACCGCTTGGGTCGGAAGCATTATGTTGGCCCTTCTGATGACAATAAAAGGTTTTGCACGAAACGACCAAATCAAGAAAGCCGATGAAAAAGGCCAGGTCCTTGGGATAATGTCCCGAACTTTGGGGTGGCTTTTTTACGTTATCCCGACGACCAAACTGTTGTGGAATGGATCGCTGGAAAGCCGCCGCGCCTTTTTAAAAGGTGTGAAATCATCGGCGATTGGGCTACAAACCGTTAATCCTGAGGTCGCTCTGGTTGTGGGTGGTGCCGCTTATATGGAAGGGCTCGGGGTTGGGTTGGACCCCGTGGCGGCTGTCGTTCGAAAAATCGAAGACACACAAGAGCTAAGTATCATGGGTTTGTCCACTCAATTAACGGAAAGCTTGAGCGAGGCCCTTTTTGGACAGGCAGGGATGATTAACCTGCACGAATACGGTGTGGTAGGGACCGATCGGACCAACAACGAATTAATTGAGATGGCTATTCTTCGTAACCGAATTGAACAGGTGCAAGGACAAGTTGAAGCCCAAAAAAATCAATTAACGCAGAGCGGAAATCTTAATCAGAAAGGCGTCGAGGACGCTCAGCGGATGCTGGCTCACCTGCAAGAAAAAATGGAGGAACTCAACGCTCCACGGGTTACCGCTCCTCCCCCCGCTCAACCCGCCGAAGGGGCTTTCCGGGGCTTACTTCCGATGATCATGAATTTGATTGTTCCCGATGCCGCGGCCAAAGCCATGGACCGCTCCCTTGCTCCTGTTCAATCGCTTGATGAAAAATCGGAGGAACCATCGACATCTCCGACGACTTCAGTGGAGCCCCCAATAGAAATTCCCGGGATCGTGATGACAAATAGCAGCAATCTCAACCTTCGCGAAGAGCCAAACGCCAAGTCGGCGTTTCTGGCGTCTCTTCCCCGGTTGGGAAAGGTTCAGGTCCAACTCGATTCATTTAGGCCCGATGCGGTTCCGGGCTGGTACCACATTCGTGCTGTAAGTACGGATGGCCAGGAGCTCGAGGGATATGTGGCTGCCCGATATATTCAGTTGGAGAAATCTTCCGTTGAACCGACTGAAGAGGAGGTTCCCAGTGAACCTGTTTTAGAGCGCTCCGTGGCTCCGGAACAATCCGCCACCTCGCGACTGGTTGCCCAAATGGTTAGGCGGTTAAAAGATTATCGAGGGGAACCTCCCCCAGCTGTTCGGGAAGAAGGACCGATGGACGCCAGCGGTCGCCCGACAACGGTGGGCGGACATCGAATTACGGGCCGTTTTGGAGATATTCGTTTAAATAAAAACACCGATAAAGAATATCCGCACGAAGGCGTGGACTTAGGTGTTGAAAAAGAAACAAAACTATGGGCTTTTGATGGACTTCATTTCCTGCGCGCATTAAAGGACAAACGCGGAGGAACCGGGGTGGACGTCGGCTACAAAGGCCAAACGTTTCGGTTCTGGCACCTTGACCCCAATGGCCCTCATACGAACTTCAAACCAGGAGATCCGATCCCCCAGGGGACTGTCTTCGCAAAGACTGGGAACAGCGGGAATGCCACGGGGCCCACCGTCCATATTGAGCATATAGGGAGCGATGGTGTCAAAAGTGATCCCCTCAAATCGCCCCTCCTGGCCGGGTTCTTTGGGCAGGGGGATTCCCCTGCAGAGGGGAGTGGATCGGAGCGCCAGATTGTCCAATTTGGTGGCGCACTGGCGACCATCGATCGGGTGACTGCTGTTCAAGTTGCAAACCTTAAAGTGAGGTCCGCTGCCCTTTATGCTTCGGAGATTCTTGCCAAACGTTTTACTGGTGACATCGAATTTGCTGTCAGTCGAGCGAAAATTAATAAAACAGACCCAGGCGTTACCAAGGAAATCCTTGATTTAATTTATCGAGGAAACGCTGGAAATGAAGCCCATTTATTAAAAGGGCAAATAACTGAGCCGGATCAAACCACACAAAAATCAACGATGGAACTTCAGGTTAGTTTACTTATTAAGGCCATTACGGGTTCCGATCTCACGCGTGAATCCAATGTGCGGGAAGCCGCCACGAAGGTGCGGGAATCCCTGGCGGAAATCGAAACGAAAGTCACAGCGCCCCGAATCCTCTTGGATCTCTTTCACGATATTCGGAGCGTGGATCAACAGTTGCTTAATGTCAAAGCTGAATTGGAACGACTGGAGAATCAGAAAAAAGAAATTGAGACTCGGATATCCACATCACGTGAAAATCGGCGATTGCGTGACCAATACAAGATGCAAAAAGATGTGCTCACGAACACTATTAAAGCCTTGGAGCGGGAAAGGGAGGACGCTATTGTCAAGTTGTTCAATTTCCATCCGGGAGCATGGCCGGAGGGAACAACACTTGCGGAAGCGAAAAAGAGTTCGTTCCAAATTGACCCGACCCAAGCGGAAATAGATTTACGTAACGCCGGGTTTGAAGAAGGGGCCGAATTAAATATTCGATTGGCCTGGGAAAAGGCTGCTGTGTTGAAAGCCGCCATTCCCGCCCACCTTAATATGGATGCCGAAATTAATGTGGCTCTGACCTTTCTTAGGGCTTTGGCGTCTCACGCGTCTGGCGGGCTTTCATTGGCCATCGATGCTGTTGGGCGAATGGCTCTCTATGATCCGGAGCGGGAATCGCTTCAGCAAGCGGGGGTCTGGGCCTACGCTCGTGCCGTGGTTGAAGCGGAAAATGTAGCGCGAATGGAAAGGCATAAGTTAAACCTGTCGGTTCAAGAACGGGATCATCTCGAGCGGATGGTGGACTCCCAACAAACCTCTTATGCCCGGGGTGAGCGTGAGCGGATGGAACTCGAACAGAAGCTGAAAGACGGTGAGATCGCTTACCGCGATTATCTTGAGAAAGCTAAATCCCTTCGGGAAACCTATCAGGTGCTGGAGCGAACGCGCCGTGAGTTGGATCGGCAAAAAACGAATGTTGCGATCCAGGGCCTTGGTGAAACAGCACTGCCCCGGCCGGATTCTGAAGCCACTTTCATGGATCGAGTAAAAAATGCGTTTGGTTCCGGGGGTTTCTTTGCTCTTTTTCAAGATCCGGACGCCGCCGCAAAAAAGCAGATTGAGAGAATGGATGCGGAAAAAGAGCGGCGTTTCGTTCCGGTAAATCTCGTAGACCCCGCCTTCCTCCCCTCAGCAAGAGTCCTCATGGATCGAGATCCTGGAATATGGAGCGCCCGAATGGGTGTCGAAGAAGCGAAAGCCGAAAGAGAAGCCAATCGAAACTCGGGATTTAGATTAAATGTGTATGGGCGAGTCGGGGGGGCCTCAGACGGAAACTCCGGGAGTGGGAGCCTGAGTCTCGGACTCGGTGGCTCGATGAAATGGGACGCCGCCGAAGACCTCAAAGACATGATTCTGCAACGCAAGGAAGAGAACAAAAGATTGGCCGAATCTGAATTAACGGGTAGGGCGTTAATCTCCTTGGCCACTTTGCAGGAAGATCTGAATTATTTATTGGGGATTCGGGAGGAGCTAGATAAAAAAATAGAGGTCTTACACGACATCATCAACGAAAATGAGGGCGCCGAAAGCGTTAACCAACAGGACCGATTGGTTCGGCTCGGGCGAGCGAGACTGGAATTGGACGACGCAATTCGTGACCGCTTATCTAATGAAAACCGGATTAATGCCGCGAAGAAAGATTTGGGGCGCCTGCTGAATTTGACGGAAAAAGACCAGCTTGTATTTACAGATTCATTTAAAGCTCGAAGCGTTTGGACGTCCATCCCCTATCTTAACTATGAGCCCCTTATTGATCGAACTGGCGAGGGGGCCGCCTCGGTTGATGTGTTAAACGCCGCGGGGAGGAAACTCTTAGAAAAAACCCAGGGGGAAATTGGCACGGTGATGGATCATGTTACCACCCTGAGGGCTCGCTTACCTCTTCTTCAGGCCATTAAAGCGGAAGAGGTATTCACGATGCGGGGGAACAACGAAAAAATAAATCAGGTCAAAGTTGTCCGTGAAACGTTGGAAAACGAATTCAGCGAAGGGAATATCCCCAATGACGATGTCGTGGCAACGGCGGTTCGTCAATTAAGTGCCCTAACCCAAGGGGAGGCCATTCCCCCTCTTCCTGATGCAACTTTGTTGGAGTCCTTTGATGTTTATTTGAAGGATTTCGCTCAAATCCGGGAACGGGCGGCAGCGAATGCCATTAAATCACCGGAAAAAGTTTATGAAGATCTGAGGGATCTTTCGAAAGGGGCGTTGCGTTTGCTGGTCATCAAAGCATCCTTGAGCCCCGCTCTCAAGTGGGGGTCTCTGGCGGGGATGGCCATGGATCGGCAGGTCGCAGATTGGGACATTAATTTTCGACCTCTTTATGACTCTTCCCACGCCAGCCAACGGATTGCTTTAAATACTGCGGAGATCCACCATGGGGAGGCCACTAAGACATCTAAGACGGAGCCGGTGATCGCCAATATTGATTTCTTTTCATTGTTTTCAACGGGAGTTGGAAACGGCGTGGGCGCCTCTCTTTTCCCTCTTAACAACCCCTTGGGCATTATTAACATTCCTCAAAAAAAGTGGGAAGAATTGTTCGACTGGTCCTATGCGGGAATTACCGAGTCCCTCAAAAACGATCCGGACGGGAGTGGGAAAATTCTTTCACAATTGGTTCCTGGTTACCAGTCCAGACTTTTAAGAAATAGTGAGTTTTCAAGAAATATGCAACAGGCGGCCCTGGAGTTAATTACCGCTCGGCAACGGGCGGTGGACAGCCAAAATTTCCAAGATTCCTTTATCACCCAATTGCAACTTTCCCGGGATATACATAAGTTGATTAAAGTGAAGGTGGATGCTCTGGAGCGAGGTGCGCCTGGGCAAAAAGGACTGCGGCTTGAAACCAATCTCAGGATCGCGGGAGGGGAAGCAAAATTAATCGAGGCGCAAAAGGAACTGGAGGAGTATGAGAAAAGAATTATTGTCTTAGGAATTGTTTTGCTTGGACAACAAATTGATCCCAATAATCTTCCCCCTGTGGATGAGGGGGGAACGAGTGCGGAGCGGGTGACTCTTTCCTACGCATCCGAAGCGGGAAAAAGAGCTGTCGAAACACAATTGGGGGAACTCCGAAAAAACATAAAGGAAGAAGAGGCCAAAACCATGGCCCTGATGAAAGGAATGCCTCGGATGCCGGTGACTGTTGGCTTTACGGGCGACGAAAACGGACGCGGGGCTTTCTTTTCATTTCGTTTGTATTCTCCCAAAGATGCGGTCTTAAGCTCCCAGGTTGAGGCCGCCATCAATTATGCGTCAGCGGCAGACCTTGCCATCATGGAAATTCGGCATACCCAAACCAGTCGATTAAACGGGGACATACAGACTTACATTGGGGGGCTCGTGAGACAGGAAGTTTCCAAGGCCATGGCCAACCTGGTCGCAGAGAGAAATACCCATCTGGTGAATGCCGCCTATGGGGGCCAAGAACAAAACAACGCGAACGTTGTGGCCTATTTCCAATTCTTAAAAGGGATTGAGCAGGGAGGGAGCGCCAAGAATGACGCGCGGTATAAAGTTCAAACGGCTTTAGGTCAGACAGGTCTGGTTCTTAATTTCGCACTTCCTTCACCGGACGACCTGGTCCCTGATGATATTATTCCCCTAAGTCGTTCCGCGAGGCGGGCATCCGCCATAGCGTTGCAACGCCTTCCTCTTAATGATTGGGCGGACTCCCCGGGTTTTGGCGCATTTTTTAGCGCCGGAGTGGATAAAGGCAATAAGGGCCGGCATCCTGAGCAAGCTCGTTTGGCGGCGAAACAAGCGGAATTGAGAAGTGAAGAAATTCGAAATCTACTCCCCACAATAGATTTAACCGTTTTCACAACACCCATCAATGGAAAAACCCTCACCCTCAGTGCTCGCTGGAGTTTGTTTGGTGGTGGGAGCGAAGAACGTCAAGAAATTAATAAAACTGAACAAGAGGAGATTAATGTTTACCTGGAAGAAAAATTGCGCCTCCACCAGTCATTTTTAAAACATGAAAAAGACGGTCTCCGAGATTCTCTGGAAATTATTAGAAATATCAATCGTGAATTACAGGAGTTAACTGAAAATTTCCGCGCACAGAATCTTCAAAGGGATTTCACCTCTGAGCGAATTCAGATGGGGGATCTCATTGCCTATCAAAATCGCTTGACCACACTTGTTTCCCAACGTACCTATGAATATTGGATGGTGGCGTTGAAATATCAAAACATTGCGGATATTCTTGAGACCTACGGCGAAAAAATCCCTCCTTTAGACGAAACCCTGACAAAAGCAGGATTCCCCATCCTCCCTGAAGGAACCCGAACCCTTTATGACGAATTGATGCGAGGCCCCTTCAACGAAGATGAAAAACCGGCTCAGATTGTAAAGGAGCCAACGACCAAATGGAAAGAGGCTCAGGTTAGGGCGAAAACTCCTATCGAAAAACCAACTCAAATCGAAAACAATCCCCCGCCAATAGTGAGCCGTGTTCTTAACGTCTTTGGAGAGCGGGTGGACATCCCGCTGACGCACCTGCCTTTTAGGGGGCCCGATTGGTTCCTTAAAGACACCTCCCTCCTGGCGGACGGAATAGGGGTGAACTTAGCGGACAATCGCCTCTTGAACGATACCGATTTTGCGGTTTTTTTCGATCGGATACTCGATATTTACGGAATTCCACAAACTCCGGGGTTTATGTCCAATTTAAAATTAACTTCCAGGGTGGTGTTTAATAAGTTCCACGACCTTACGGATGCTTCCGAAATGCCGAATTCACTTTCTAAGTTTACCGAAGATGCGTTCAAAACCATATTCCCTTTTCACGGCCTGGTTACGGCTGGCAAAGAGGTCAGTAGCGATATGGATAAAAACTTTCATAAGAAAATGGCGCTGGCCATTTATCTCGCCCGGGAAATGACACTTAACCCGAAAAAATATGGCGGGGCCTGGCTGACAAGACACATTGATGAGATTAATGAGCACATTCGATTGAGTGTCCGTGAGCGAAAGGGGGAGCGCCTTTCCAGCCCGGACAAAGAAAAATTGTTTGCTTGGAAAAAAGATATTTCAGCGGCCATGGACCGTACATTCTTTTGGCTGGCCTTTTCTGAAGGCAAGGGAAAAGCCCACGCCTCAAAAGTGGATGCGGCGTATCGCCGGGAGGCCAAGGCCGGGATGGAACGGCTTGTCCCGGAACTGGTGCGGTGGCAGGAACGAATCAAAAATACGGATGCCGCAGACACAACCCTATCGCTCTACGGGAACTTGGATGAAGAATCGTTGTATTCCTCGTTAAGCGCCATTGCTTTGGCGAATGGCTGGAATCCCGGTGCCTTGCGGGACATTTTGTATTTCCTAGGGGACACCATCACTCCCCAGGTGGCACGCTACGCCCGAGGCGCGACCATCCAGGATTACGCTCAACAGCCGGATGCCGATCTGCTCCGTGCTCTTCTTCAGGATTATTTTAACCCCCCAGGGGTCATGAGTCCGCTGGAGAAAGCCATTCGCGAAGACAAAATCAGGTACGTGGCTGAGACAGAACGGGCAAAGTTTTTAATCGCGACCTCCTTGATTTGGATGGCGGAGTATTTCAAAGCCATGGGCGTGGACCCTGCGAAAGGGATCAAGGACCCGGCGCTGAAAGATCGTATTGCCACGGATTTCACCCAAACCATGGACCGGATGTTGGCGTTGCGCAACATGCCGGAAATTCAAGACATTATTAAACGCCAAGGGGCCGCGGTGGAGGGGCGGATTTACTGGTACTCCACCGAGGTTTTAGGAATCCTCACGGCATTCGGAATTGACTGGGTACGCGAAAAATGGACGTTGGAAGACGCGCGCGCCCACGCGAGTCATATTATTTATGCGGTCGATTTCCTTTTGCCTGAAATCACGCAATATTACGAGGCACAGGGGCGCCCCTCTCCCGTGGTGGATCTCAAAAGCAAGGACCCTATCAAACGAAGTGCCGCCTGGGCCGAACTCTCCGCGCTGGTGGGTTCGCTGGAAAAACTCCATCGGGATCCACAAATCGATAAGGACGAAATGAGGCAAACACTTCTCGACCTCACCGCGGTTGAAAAGGGATTCCAAACGGGTCAAAAACGGTTGATGGAAAAAGTTAACCATTTAAGAAAACAAGCGGAAGCCCCTGGGGCGGCGCGGGAGGCTCTTTTGAAAGAGGCCCTCCGTTATGAACGGGAAGTTCAGGAGTTTCGTTTATCGGTGGGCCAAGCGGGGTATCTGTTCCGTCTCACACGAGGGTTGATTTTGGAAGAGGCGGAATTGATGCCTGTGGGCGAACGAGATAAAGCCCTCCAGGATCTTGTGGTAAACACCATGCTGGCTAAGACACGGTTCTTGGAGGCAGGCCAGCGGGTGGCGGATCGGTTGCGGCATTACCTGGCTGAGCCTGAGACCCGGCCCGCGTGGTTAACGGTCGCCCGCATCGAACAAATGATTGTGTTCGTCTCAAAGGAAGGTTCCGTTCCCGGGTTACGAGATTTGGAAGTCAGTTTATCCGCGGCGGTTTCCTACGCCGCCAAATACATGCCTGGGCGTTCCTACGGAACAAAAGACGTCATGATTGAAGCCGAAAACGAAATCCTCCTCCAAGCCGTCCACATGAGTTCCCACCAAGATGAACGTGGCCTTCCCGAAAGACTGCCTCGGGGAGAATTGGCCCCTTACTTGGATTCCTCCCGGGCGGGCATACACAGTTTAGATCAAAATGCCCGGATCCTCTTTTTTGATGGTGTGGCGGACAACGCGATCAAAACCCTTCCCGCCCGGGTGGTGGCGAATTTAGGGATAAAACCAGGTGATTCGAATTATGCCACGACATTGGAAAGAGTGCGGGGAAGTCTCTTTGAGCTCTCCGAGACGCAAAATATTGGATTGGCCACCCGCCTTATGTGGTTGCAAGATCACGGCGCAATTGGGTCTTCGGCTGAGGCCGTGGATGCATACCTGGAGGACTGGATTAAAGACGCGGCGTTTTTACAAGCGGAGTTGTGGAAAGCCTCACAAGGGACATGGGTTTTGCCTTATCTCCTGCTGAATTCCGCCATGGAAGCGTTTCGGGATCGGGAAATGAGTATGAACGAGACCGGGAAAGAGAATTTCATTAAACGACTGACCACGCGTTTTACTGTTGACCTTGGTTTGCGGGATTTACATGAACACAACACCCTGCGAAGTCTTTTGACCAGCCATTACATCGTCTTCGGTGAAGTTCCCACCCTTGTTGAAGAGAAGGCCTGGATGGATCGTTGGCGCGAACTTGGATCCCGAATGGCCGGCGAACCCAAGCAGAAGGTTCTGGCGGCTCAGTATGAACTTCTGGTGCGGGCTAAAATCCTGCGGGAATCGTTTACCCGCCTGGTCGCACAAGATGTCTACCGACAAGGGAAACTGGACACCGACCGTTTGGAAAAGGCTCGATTGGATGCGGAAGAGCGGGTGATGCCCGTATTAATTAATAGCATCGTTAACAAAGAAGCACGCCAGAAAGAGGTCTACGAAATTTCGACCCGTACCGAATACTTGCGGGATATACAACGGCCTCTCCGTGAGCGTGCGGAATTACTTCGCCAGGAACGGCAAGAGGGCAATCGGGCGATGTTGGAAGACAAAGCGGCCACAAATCGAATCGGGGCTGACTTGGCTCGGCGCTATCCCTTGGAATCGTCTGTCTGGTCCTTTTTTAAGGGGTTAATGTGGGATGGATATTCTCCTTCTGAAATCGAATTGCGTTTTCTCTCCATCCCTAAGAGGGTGGAAACCCTGTATGAAGAAATCACGGGGGAAAAATTGGATGTGGAGGACGAGCGACAGAAAGGTTTGGTTTCAGCTTTGGCGGATAACATATTCCTCTCCTGGGGTTTCCTTTTTGCGGAAGGGAATGAGGTTCTTCGGGCGGACGCGGAACAAACACTCGCCGCCGCCCACGCGCGTGACCCCGAAGTCCCCGGCTCGGTTGTCGAGGCCTATGAAAAGGCGTTCTCGCGTTTAAGGGATCAGCTCAAACTGTCTGTTGCCGCGCGGGAGAATATTGAAACTTATGGCCAGGTCTTTAATGCGTCAAATCCCATTCGGAACGCGGCGCGGCGTCAGTCCGAATCTTTGCGAATTGGGGGGGACGCGTTAGCGGGGGCCGTTCACGCGCCCGATTTGAACGATCTGTATGCCACGGCCAATCTCTTGCGGGGGAGGGCCCTGGCTCTCCGGTCAGATCAAGATTTGGACGCTCGAGATCGGCGCCTTTTGGCTGGACTTCCGGTGGGCACGGTTCCTGACGTGAACGCGGACTCCAACATGGACGCGCGGGCCCTCTATGAAGCGGACCTCGTCTTACGCATGGGTGTGGTGGAACTTGTGGACACAACCCAACTCGATCCCAAAAGGCTTGGCGTTGAATTTGGCCCTGAAACAACACCCGTCGAATTGGAAGGTCGAATTCAGAAAAAACTTGAAGAAGCTGTCCATCGGGAATTAAGCTGGATGTTTACTCAAAAACCCCGCCAGACAAAAGCTCAAAAAATGATTCCCGAAGCGATTCTTGAACGTATTCCGGAATCTATTTTGTGGCTCATTGAAGCCCCCAGTTTAGAATTAACCCTTCAAAAGAAAATTGCCGCGGATCCGGAATTCAAACAGGCGGCTCTGGTTCGGGTGGCCAAGCACCTCCGAGAACGAGGGATCGAACCGGTTGAGTTGGTTCTCCTCTTGGAGGAAGTCAAAGCGCTTCAAGCGCTCATCGCCGATGTTCAAACTGAAGAAGAAGCCAAGGCCATGTTCGACGTTCCCGCGGGTGCCGTCTACGGGTTAACGGATTTGACTTTGCTCATTATGTTGGACGAGAATCGCCCTAAGCCCATTGGGCTTCTTTCCATTTTATTTCCTGAAATGGACCCTACGAATCCTGAAAACACAGCAACCGACGGTGGCCAAGCGGCGGGCAAAGAGGGACTTCGGTTTCTGCGCAAGACGGGCCAACCTCTCAGTGCCTCCGCCCGAGAAAAAATCAACGAGCGCCTGGAAGAAGTTGTGGAAGCCCCAATAAAATTGCGTCTGCATCGATTCCTTTTGGGAGAAATGGAAGGCACCTGGTTTGCCAATGTGAGCACTTTCCGAAACATTCCCTTGGCGGCTGTTCTAACGGTTTTTTTGCTCTTTCTTCTTTCCTGGCCCCTCATGGCCATCGGTCGGTTGATCGACAAAGCAGCACCAAGACTTTCACGTGTTCGCATTGTGTGGCCACTCATTGGGTTGGTCCAATGGGTTTGGGAATTTTTTACTAAAACCTTCAACATTGAAGAACTCCACCACGTACGGGACGAATTTCGGCATCAGCTCAAGAAACTCAATTTGGATATTCGAACCTGGAGCCCCCATATCCTTTATAGGTACAAACTGCCCATTTTTTCGTTTTTGGGGGCTTTTTATGCCCTGTTCTTTGTTTTTTGGAATGTGGCGGTCCTGGCCCCCTACGCCAGTACATTTTCTATCCCGGCGGCCTTCATCTTTTTCCTGTTCACAGCAAAAGCACTTCAAATATTCCCTAAACTGACTATTTCCCTTTCCTTTGCTTACCAAAAGGCCTTTTTGATCCTGGTTGGTGAAACGTTGTTGGGCATCGGGGTGTGGGACTTATTCGCTGGATCAAATATTTTAATTGACCTTTTGGTCACGGTTTTCACCTTCCTCAACGCCAATTGGGTTTTCTGGCCTATTTTGGGCCTGCACGCGTTGCTCATGGTATTAACCTCAAACTGGATGATCCGCGCCGCGGGGGAGGACCCTGGTTACATCATCGACCAAGAAGTATTTGATGAAGTTGCGGCCGCTCTCCCCGAACGAGACCCAACAGTTCCCCTGGCGGTCAACGTGAACCGTCTTGATCCCATTCGATTTGTGCGTATCGGGCACACCGAGGATGAAGCCCATCAATTGTTACTGGACCGGTTGATGACGTTAGAGATCTCAAAGGAACAAGCGGAGCGGATTCTCGAAGAACTGAGCAAAGGCCATTTCCAAAACATGAAGGATCTTGAAACCCGGGTGGGGGAGATCACGTCTCCCTACAGAGACCAGATTGTTTTTAACCAAGGGGAGATCCCCTCTTCCGCCCAACCGGTGAATGTCCTCACTCACTTGGGCGAAGGTGAATTTGACATGGTGGTCTCTCCCTGGCTTCCGGAAATGGATCTTCCGGATACATTTCTTGAATATTTCCGAACGGAGATCGCTGAGAAAATGGCGTTCACCCTTCGTGGGAACAATGACCGAAAACAAATTGTGTCCATGCATATCAACGGCCCCATGCTGGCGATTTTTGATGCCCTCGCAAACGATGCCCATGAAATTTCTAGAAATTTTGGGATGAATTTCGACTCTGTCTACGATCACTTATTGACCATGACGGATAATCCCTCCGAAGCGGCGGCTTACCTGGATAGTCAATTCATTAGTGGGGGATTTCGGTTGGCTTTGCTTGCGGTGATTGCAAGACGTAATATTAAGAAACTCGACGTGGCCATGGATAACCTTCATCAGAAGTTGAATGACATCAGGCAACTCCTTCCTGAAAGAGCGGATAGCGAGGCGGAAGCATTCCGTTTCATTGTCAACCCAGGTCGTTCTTTAGGGTCTGAATATTCGGGAGATGATTATCAAGGCTTAAGGGACTATTTACGGACGCATTACTGGGAAGCTGCGGAAAAAGGAAAATTCAATTCCATCTCTTTTGAATTTGGTTTTCCCCATACCGTTTCTAATGGTAGAAGAGTGAACAGTACCCCAGGTCGAATGATCCGGGCGATATCAGAGATTTCCGCTGATTATGCGGAAGAATTTGACTATTTCGATGAAAGTAATGTCTTTCACCCGGGGACTGAACGATTTGTGTTCTTTGTCGGGGCGGGGAACCGTCCACCGACTCTTCAAGCCATGGCAAATCGCGCATTGGTCTGGGGCGAGAATGGGACCCCTGGACGTTTTTGGGGCCAAAAAGAATACGAGAAAAAAATCGCGGATGGAGAGGACCCAGAGAATTTTAAATCCCAAGTTATTGATATGGGTGGTCGTCGAGTTCGGGTGGGCCTTCCTCATCTGACGGGTGGGGAAAACGGGGAAAACGAAAGAGCAATAGCCGAATCCCGTGCGGAGATGGAGGGTGTTCTTATCCGCTACGGTGTTTCTCGGGACATTATCCCAAATTTAGCCAGCCAGATGGTGAAGGAGCCTGGCAACGCGGTGGCGATTGTTGTCGACACCTTTTTAAAACTGACTGTCTCGGATGCGGCCCAACGGACCCGACTGGTTCGAGATTTTCTTAAACAGTGGAATAAACCAAATAATAAGGGCAGACGGGTTCTCGAGAGGGAAAAGGTGTGGCCTCTTGATTTAATCGCAGAAATTGAAGAGATTGCCTCACGGGTCGAGTTTGATATGACACCGGCTTTTATGCGGTCAAAATTCTTTTACGGGGCAGTCATTCCGGGACAAGGATTTGTTGGATGGGACGAGGCCATTGGGGCGTCTGGCCCCCTCAGCCATTTGCCTCCCACAAGTCCTGGGAACCCTCGGGTTTCGGGGGAAATTAAGATCGATAACGGAAACTTTACCACCCCCCAATCTCTGCTTTATCTCAGTAAAGTTGCCTATAAATACAAAAATTCATTTGGGCTCTTTCAGGGAAAATCGGGATCCTATTTTCCCTTTGAAGGGGCTCGAGCGCCTACCATATGGGGCGCTTTAGGTGACCTGGCTCAACAGCACCAGCTTTGGTTTACCCAGGTGGGGTGGGCGAAACTCTTGGATTACACCCGATCGGGTGGCAAGTACAATGGCTTAGCTTCAATTATTGATGAACGATTTGGTCCGAAACCAGGGTTCCCCTATGGGTTCTATCACACCATGGGGTGGGTCTATTCCGGGATTGTGATTCATTGGATGCAAGACTTCGAAAAATTGGTGCCTTCCCAAGGGGCTTTTAATTCGGGGCTTTCCGGTAAGTTTGTGATGGGCGGGTTCAACAGCGAAGACGAACGCATGAGCGCCATCATGGAAGATGTTCTTCAACTGTGGACGTGGGTCGCTGGGGGTCGAAAAGGCCGTGCCCCCATGAATCCCGCCATGATCGATGTTCTTAAACCGCTTTTGGACCAAATGGAAAAGTTTTCTCTTCCCCCCTCGAAAAACCTCTCAACAGGTCTGGTGGAACGGCCTGACAGGAAAGCCTTGATCGGGGACGATCGTCCCGCCACATACGCTTTTGAATGGTGGCGACTAACAAAAAAATGGTTGACGACTTTCGATTATGTTCAAGCTTGGCTTAAACACAAAGGACGTTCTGTTGCCCAGGGTTTAAGAGGTGGGACGCTAAACGACTTGGTGGACAACGGCCTCATGGCGGAAGTTACCTTCTTGTTTCTCCTTGTTCAGGGGTTCATTTACACGGCTCTGATCAGTGGAGCCATTGAAGTTTCGTTAGCCAAAGCGGCCTGGGTTCTCACGTCAACGATCTACGCCCTCATCGTTCATACAAAGGTGACGGGCCCGGTTCTTCAAATGATCGAGACACGAAGGACGTTATGGGGCTCTGTGGCCTACGCCCCTGTGGCGATATTAAAAGGTGTGGTTATTTTTGTTCCCTTGGCGGCCATCGAAATAGCGATTTCCACAGGGGTCTATGTGGGCATGCTCATTCCCAAGGTGAAAGCGGTTCTTTGGGACGGGATCTTGTTTGTCCTACGATTTAGAAAATATACCTCTGGTGGAGGATGGGTCATCAATTGGCGGGACATCCATACCCAACCCCTCGGTGAATATATTCGCATGAACGCCCTTGGCTTTTCTTTTGCGGCAGGGCTTGTTGGAGTCATTTACATTATGGGAGATTTGTTGGGATGGGGGCCTCAGGCCATATTTTTTGGGAGCTTTATTTTAGGGACTTTAATTACCGTTGTATCTCTTTCCCAAGCGGATTTTTGGGCTTTTCTCCAAAAGGGATTGATGGGCCCCATCAACAATCAGAAAAAAATTGACAACGATTGGAAAGACAAAGCACAGGAAGGCGATCTTGCCGCATTTGTCGCTCGAAGGACCGCGTCTTGGGCGAAATTGGAACTGGTCGTTCAGATTTTGACCTATATTGTTTTGCCCATCGCAGGCTTGACTCTTCTGGGGTGGGCCGAAGGAGCTTTCGCACTCCATGAAGCCATTCCCCGCGATTGGCTCTTTCTAGGGAGCACGGTAGTCTTGGCCATGTTGGCCATGCCTTTTGCCTCATTTCTTTCCGGAATACAGTTCCGAAGCGATAAAGCACAAAAATCTATTTTACCTATCCTTTGGGTTCTGGGCGTTCTGCTTTTGGTGGCAACCGGACTGGTTCACGCCCCATCACTTCAGCCCATTTTTGGGCCCTATATTGAGGCCATGGCAAAGGTTCCCATGGCGGTTGCTTCCGGTGTGTTAGGGGCCGATTCTGTGGTGGGGCTTTACGCTCCCCTGCTTGGGGTGGAGGCTCCCCACGTGGCGTTTAATACCCTTTTGCTCCTTGGAATGATGCTTTCCATCTTGCTTGGTTTTATTGCCTGGGGAATCAGGATCCTGGTTCTTGTCTATCGGCGGTTATTCCAACAGCAAAAAACTCCGATTCCATTCCTGGGCCAACGCATAGCGCGGTGGTTCACCATTGGGATTATAGCGGGGGTCATTGCGTTCTTTAGTGGTGGGGTTAAAGGAATTGTGGGAGGATCAGAAACCTTGAACTTTTCTCCCCCATCGACCATCTCCATCCCTGCAAGGCTTTCCCTCCCAGAACCAATGGGCACTCTTGTCCCTCCTGGCGCGGGGGATCTGGATCTCCATCCCCAAAAAGAGACCCCACCTCTTTCCTCCCCAGCCGGTCCAAGTGGGGCTCTCGATGCTCCAAAAATTCCCGGAGCTTTGTCCCTTGGCCTGATCCCTTTCGCAGGGGTTGTGGGAAAAAGGCGAAGCTCTCTTAAAAAACAGGAGGCGAAGGTTATCACTCGGGCGCGGCAAGAATTGATTGCGGTGGCTCAGCCCTATTTTGATCTCTTGGCTAAAGAAAGTTCGGCGGCGGATGGGAAGACCCCGAACGTTTTCCTGTTGTTGGGTAACCCCGACGCGCGCGTGTTTGTGGAATTTGCGGAACGGTGGAAAAAAGATTTTGTAGGGATTCCTTTGGTCCTTTCGGGGGGGCGAGGGCCAGGCGTTGTTCCCCTCTTGAACGGGATCAAAGACATTGCGAAATTGAGCGAGGGTGAACTATTAATAGATATTCGCCGGGTTGTGGGTGGAGAAGGGGATCTGACGACCTTGGCTGAGGCGGAGCTCATTCAATATATCCTGGTTCGCCAGGGTGTTCCGGCGGACATGATTCGGGGCGTCGACGTTGAATCGAAGAACACGAGTGAGAACTTCGAAAATACAAAAACTTCCATTCAGGGAATCTTGTCGTCGGAGGAACAGGCTCGGATTGCGGTTGTGACCGGGCCCGCCTTGATGTTCCGTGCCCAACGGGAAGCGCGGAAGGTTTGGGGAGATGCGGTGGGGGTTGTTCGACCGTATGATCTCCAACTGGAAGAACTGGAAGACGGGGAATTGATCGCCCTGGTCAGTGTGCGGGCCGGGAACACCGCGTCGTTCATTGCGGCCCATCCGAAACTGAATATTGGCAATGAAGTCACTCGCGTAAAGCGGGTGGTGGAGGAAGGGGAAGACGCCGCCCAAATTGAAGAGCTCGAGCGCGTTCGTTCTCTAATCGAAGGACCATTGGACCGATTCCTCCAACAACGGGGTGTTACCTACGATGAAGCCATGAACCGACTTGTCCCTACTCCCGTAGAAGGGGGGTCGAAAATGATCCGATCGTTTGTTCTCCCCTTACTCATTGTGGGTGGTCTGGTGGCCATGAGCCTGAGCGGAAACTTGATGGCGGCTGAGCTGATTTCTTCCTCAAACCGACTTCTTTCCTTGAATGACATCATGCTGGGCCTTTTGGGGATTTCCGTCCTTTCGGTTTCCTTTCCGCGTGTTCGGGTTATTTTAGGGCGATGGTTTCAGGGGATGGGCGTCCGTTTTATGGACGTGGCGGAGAAAGGAATTGGTCTGGGCGCCTGGGGTGTGAACAAAATATTGCGAACACCACAGCTTTTAGTGGCGTTGGTCATGGGAGTCGTGGGGATCGCGGGGGCCGCTGGGTTTTTGGGTGCGGGTTTCCTGGGGTCGGTAGGTCTGGGGGCCAGTGGGGTCGCCAACTCGGCCGGAGTGCCAGTATTGTTGGCTATGGTTATGGTCGCGGTGCCCCTTTCGGTGGGATCTGGATTGTCGTCCTTGCGCGGAAAGATCAACACGCCTGTTATAAAGGTATTCAATAACGTTCGGTTCCAATTACAGTTGAGTCCGGGAGCGTTCACGAGCGGGGTTTCACGAATTGCTTGGGATCGGATTAGCAATATTATAGATGTTGACGGCAAGTCCGAACCTGTTGGGCCTGAAACCCTGTCCAATCTTTCGCGTGTTCAAGGGGAGATCCCCAGAAGGGAAGACCCGTCCATCGTGGCGGTGCTTCCCAATGGAAACTTAGGTATCAACGAATGGTTTGTGGGGTTTGCTGAAGGAACTTTCTTCCATAAAAAAGATGAGAAATGGCAGGGCCGCGTCTACGATATGTTGGTCCAGCCCCGCCAGGGTTCGCCTCGGGTTCAAGCGTTACGTTTTGAATCCAAAAACGGGGCATGGCGTGTTCTTGATGCCCGAACTAATAATGATGTCACCGGCGAAATCGGGTTTGCGGTGTATGGTCAGCGGATTGTCAAAGATGGTAAAAACAACGTGTCCAACCTCGCGGAAGAGTTTGAGGATTTACGACACCTTTTCAGTTTCCCCCTCTTTCCTCTGTCCCAGGGACGCCAACTGCACCTGGGCTTCAACGATGATCTGGGGGAACTCGTTAAGGACCAAAAAAAGAGGGAGGCGGCTTTGCGGGGTGAGCCCGTTAAGCTTTCCTTGGAACCTTTGCGTACCCATAATATTTCGGATGAAGTTCGTGACCGGACCTTTGGCGAGTGGGGTTATACTCGGCGGGAGAGCGGGACGCGAACCGCGACTATGAAGGCCGGGGACTATTGGGTCTCCGCTGATGGGAATTCGATGACTGTTCGTTTCCTCCCCGGAATTAACCCTCACTCCTTTATTGGTTTCCAAAAAGACGGGAGGGTCATGGTGGGCCTGGTTCCGGGACGAACGCGTGAGGAGGGGGCCTCTCTGGTGGATCTTTCGGACCAACTGATCGCTCAGGGAGCGAAGGATGTTTTCCTTTACGCGAACGGGAAAGACGCTGTAATTAATCAGGCCGAGTTCAACGTGGGCGCGGAAAATGCGCGGATGAACACCATGTCCGCTCTTGTCCTGGCCAGTGTAACGACAGCTCCCCCAGCTATGCCAGGAAGTGGGTTGGGGCAATCTCTCTCGGATCTGCGTAACTTCCTCCTTAATTCCCTCATGGGGTTTGGGTTCTTGTCTGTGCCTGGGGCGCAGGCCACGGGGAACGCGCTGGTGGTGGATATGCGGAAAGAACTGGGGTTTGCGGAAGGGAAAATACTTTTGCATCGGTTGGCGTCCTTGGGTGAGAAGGTTGGGGAGGGTGAGGAGGGGGGACTCCATGTGGAGTTTGTGGTGGACGGAAATCCAACCGCGGAAGATGTGGCCCGCGTCACAAAGGCGTTCCGTCAGTTGGCGGCCAAATCGAATCTTGATTCGGAGACGATTGCTCGAATCCATGTGGGCGTGGTGGGCGCGGCCCCCGCTGTTCTTAGCGCACGCCTAAAGGAACTCTCTTCCTCCCACATTAACGTGGTGGCACCGGCGAGCGCGGTGGAATTCTGGGCCGGGCTCGGAATGCCGTTGGTGGTCTTTACCGCGAAACTATTGACAGATTTAACCCGTGTCGAAGTGGACATTGTGTACACCGGCGCGGCCGCCCAGGCTGCGGAAGCATTGTCTCGTGGTCAGTTGAAAATGGAAAACGGCCAGATTCGGTTGAAGGCCCTTTTGACTCCGCTGGAAATGATCGAAGAAGAAAAACAAAAAATTCAGGTCTTCAACCAACAGGCCTAAGTCGGGATAAAAAACAAGGGATTTTATTAACCCGAAATCCCCAGTTGGACCTGAGATTCGACGAAGGGCCTCTTTTTTTTGTTTCTCAAAAAGTTCGTCCTAAAAAGTGGGTCTCCATCGTCTCGAATCAGCGGCTCTTTCGCCCCAGGCCCGAAAGGCCACTCCCGTTGGCCCTTCGCGCCCGTCCCGCTTTGGAAGGCTAAAGTGACAGTGTCTGTTTAGCTACGGAGGGTGACCGATGAGTTTTGGGTTTCATCGTTGCCCCACCCATGGGCCGGTATTTTTTTGAGGCCGCTTCTTTCGATGGAAAATCGCCCGATAAATCGGGCAACTACAAATTTCACTCCCCCATGCTAAACAGACACCCAAACCCTGAAGCCCCAAAATAAGTTCCAAAGATTAATTGGAGTTGACAAATCCATATATATCTGTAAAATGGAGTTATGTATTCCAGACTAAATTCCGCACCCGCTGACCGATCTTTGCTCCTTTTGGGTCCGCGAGGGACAGGGAAAACAACTTGGACGAAAACTATTTTGCCGGACGCTGTTCGCATCGATCTTTTGGAATCCCAGACGTACGCCACTCTTTTGGCCGGTCCCCAAAGACTCGAAACGATGATCCCTTCCGGAAAGCCTTGGGTGGTTGTCGACGAAGTTCAACGGATCCCGGCGCTTTTAAATGAGGTCCATCGACTCATTGAGGGGAAAAAATTGAAGTTTCTTTTGACGGGATCCAGTGCACGAAAGCTTTGGAGGGGCGGAGTCAATCTCCTGGCCGGAAGAGCCCTCACACGGGCGATGCACCCGTTGACAGCGGTGGAGATGGGTGATGATTTCGATTTATCCAATGCCTTGAAATTTGGCCTTTTGCCATCGGCCCAAACATTAGATGCTGGGGAGTATCTGGCCACTTACGTCAAAACCTATTTGGACGAGGAGGTTCGCCAGGAAGGTCTGACGCGGAACCTGATGTCTTTCGCGCGTTTTTTAGAAGCAGCCAGTTTTTCTCAGGCGAGTCCTTTAAACACCGCTGCGGTGGCCCGGGAATGCGCTGTGGATCGAAAGGTTGTTGAATCCTATTTTGGCATTCTCGACGATTTGATGATTGCCCAACGCGTGCCCGTATTTACGAAAAAATCGAAAAGACGACTGGTGTCTCATTCCAAATTCTTTTTCTTTGATGTGGGGGTGTATCGAACCCTGCGCCCCTCTGGGCCCTTGGACACTCCAGAAGAAATGGAAGGCCCCGCGTATGAAACCCTTTTACTCCAAAACATACGAGCGATCAACGATGGGCTGAGCTTGGGATATGGGGTTTACTACTGGCGAACCTCTGATGGAACGGAAGTGGATTTCGTTCTCTATGGATCTCGAGGACTTATTGCCATTGAGGTCAAACGTGGGCGCCGTTACAATGCAAAATCTCTTACCGGACTTCTCTCTTTTAGAAACGATTACCCGAAAGCCAAGACATTTTTCGTTTACGGGGGAGACAGACGATTTCAGGAGGGCCCCATCGAGGTGTGGCCCATGAAAGATTTTCTCATGGGCCTGCCGGAGATCCTCAAGAGCTAAATTTAGTAACAACCTCCCTTACCCGAGATGCACGAATGGGTTCGGAGGATCCCCTCAGAGGCGCTCAGCTAAAGTCTCCAGACCAAAGGGCTTTTAGGAAGTGGGCCACGGGGAGAATTTCAATGCCGTCCCCCTGGCGCGGGTGGGGGTCAAGCGAGACGCAAATGAAACGGCGGAACGGCCCTTCTTCCTTACTAACGTGAAGTGACCGTAAGTCATGGGGGCCCACATTCGCTTTGGCTTTTAACTTCTATGGCGATCCGGTCGCCGCCGAATTATTTTAAAGTAATGTATAAGCTAAATGTGCTATACGTTGGTATAAATAGGTATATTTAGCTATAAGGGAGGCTGGCCATGGACAAGTTAAAAAACCCTTTTTCACCGGGAGCAGGTTCCCCACCTCCGGAGTTGGCTGGACGAGAATGGATATTAGAACAAGCTCGAGTATTGGTCGGACGAATAAAAGCAAAACGTTCAGAAAAAAGCATGCTCCTTACGGGGCTACGTGGTGTAGGTAAAACAGTTTTACTGAATCAAATTAGGCGAATCGCTGAAAAGGGGAATTGCCGGACCATCCTTATTGAAGCCCATGAGAACAAGCGTTTAGGCCAATTGTTAGTCCCTCATCTTCGAGAGCTTCTCTATGATATTGACCGACTGAAAGGAGTGAGTGACAAAGTCCGCCGTGGAATAGCGGTTCTGAAAAGCTTCATCGGTTCGATTAAAGTCACTCTAGGAGAAATCGAAGTCGGTATGGATATTGAGCCAGCACGCGGAACCGCTGACAGTGGGGATTTGGAGGTGGATCTTCCAAACGTATTGGTGGCGATCGCCCAAGCGGCGGAAGAGAAAAATATAGTGACCGCCATTTTAATCGACGAAATACAATATATGAATCAGACAGAACTAAGCGCCTTAATCATGGCGATGCACAAGATGCAGCAACGACAGCTTCCTCTTATCCTTGTGGGTGCAGGTCTGCCGATTCTCCCCGGCCTTGCGGGCGATTCAAAATCCTATGCAGAACGACTCTTTGATTTTCCAGACATCGGGCCCTTGGGTGAAAAAGACACAGCCAAAGCACTTCAGGAGCCTGTCGTGGCAGCTGGGGAAAGATTTGACCATTCGGCGATAAATGAAATCTTTCGGCTCACAAAAGGTTACCCTTATTTTATTCAGGAGTGGGGGTATCAAGCGTGGAATCTAGCCAAATCTTCCCCCATTACCCTTAACGTAATCCGTGATGCCACAGAAATGGTGAGAGACCGTCTGGATAAAAACTTTTTCCGTGTTAGATTTGACCGATTAACCCCTCGAGAAAAAGATTATCTCCGTGCGATGGCTGAGTTGGGCCCTGGTCCCTACCGAACGGGTGACATTGCAGATATATTGAAAGTTAAGCTTTCCACTTTGGGGCCCCTTCGTGCCGGTCTAATAAAGAAAGGAATGATATATAGTCCTGCGCATGGAGATATGGCTTTCACAGTTCCTCTTTTTGATGAGTTCCTTCGGCGGGTAATTCCACGGTTTCACTCTAAACGGGATTGAGGGTGAATTCAACCAGTAAGTGCAACAGAAGCCTCTTTTAGAGCTTCCGCAGGAGTTTGGAATTCAGACATTTACGGGGTTTAGAATTGAGCCGGAATTCGACCGGATCGTCAATGAATTTGAACTGGGGTGCGGGAAAGGGACCCCTTTCAGCCGGCCATGGTGACATTAGAACAGATCCAGCTCACAGCAAGCGTTCTAAAACCCGCCTAAGGTTTAATCCCTCCATTCAAGTAGGATGGAAGATTGGGAAGAAAATCCTTGCAGGGCAAGACATGAATGTTCCCTTTTTGAAGGTGGTGGGGGCCTCCGTAGAGAAGTATGGCTTTTGCGTTGGGGTAGTCCTTCGTAAAGGATTGAAGTCCAACAAGCGAATCTTCGGTGAGACGTCGGCTTCGTTTGACTTCGATGGCGAAAAAACCGCGGGGCCCGTAGAGAATTAAATCTACTTCGGTTCCGTTAGACGTTCTCCAATAGTAGATTTGATAGCCCAAATCTAAGGCTTCATTGACAGCAATGATGTTTTGAAGGACAAGGGTTTCCAGGGCGGGACCTTCAGCTTCTTCCGGTGTGTCTAAAATCCCTGCCGGGCGGATGGTTCGGAAGACTCCGACGTCGAAAAAATAAAATTTCGGGTGGCTCACCAAACGTCGCTTGGAACGTTTGGTGAAAACGGGGATTTGGTGCGCAATGAGAAGATCGGATAAGATAGTGAAATAGTTTTCAACGACCTTTCGTTGAACAGAGCATTCGCGGGCGACAACAGAAACGTTCAATGTGGACCCCTGGGAAAAACTTGCGGCTTCCAAAAATCGGGCGAAGGCATCCAGATGACGGGTGAGCCCTTCTTGGCGAACTTCTTCGTCCAAATATGTTTTGACATAACTGGCCAAAAAGCGGATGGGGTCGGGCTCGGTTTGAACAGCCGGAAGGAGCCCGAATTTCAAGGCACGCTCCAGGTTGAAATCGCTACCCATTTCGACGGCTGAGAGTGGATGCATGGCACACGTGAGCGCCCTTCCCGCCAGGAGGTTGACGCCCCCTCGACGCAATTTCCGCGGACTGGATCCCGTTAGAATGAAAGTCAATCGTCTTTTTTCAATAAGACGGTGAACTTCGTTAAGTAAAGCCGGCACCTTCTGGATTTCATCAATAACCACCGGGCCCTCGTGTCCAGAAGGGATCCATTCCTCCAACAATTGGGGATCCGCCAGGAGGGAGGTGAACAATCGGGATTCCAGGAGGTCGATTCGGATGGCGTTGGGGAATGTCTTCGACGTCCACGTCGTTTTCCCTGTGCCACGAGGGCCGAAAAGAAAAAAACTTTTTTCCTTTATGGGTTGAATCAATCTGGAATACATAACTCCATTTTACATATATAATTGGAATATTCAAATCCAAAATACATTAGACCGAATTCCCCATTTGGACCCGAGATTCGACAAAGGGCCACTCCCGTCGGTTCCCCCCCTGCGACTTCGTCTCAGGATCCTAGGCGGAGATAAATCTCCCTTTGTCCTGAAACTGATCAATAGGCTTGGTGTGAACGGACGATTTTAGGGGGTTCGGATCCGGTTGGCTAGACGTGGTGCGATGCGGCGAAATTGGCTGATGTTCCAGGTGAGAATTGTTTTGGCTTTGATTTTCTCAGCGGCGAGGAGGATGAGGGCGTCGTAGATCTGGCCACCGGCCAGGGAGAGGTCGACAGTTTGTTTGATGGTTTCAGCGTAATCCCTTTCATTTAAGAGAACGACGGTTAAGCGTTTTTGGATTTCCTCAATGAAAAGAAGAGCGTCTGCCGGTGCGACCACGGGACGGACGGGAAGCCGGGTTAACACGGCATAGACTTCGGCCAATGAATGGGCAGCGCACGCACCTGTCGATTTTGTGGTGGAGGCAAAAGCGTGGAGGCTGGCCTCATGGTGAGGGTGGTCTCCCCAAAACGTCGCGACCAGAACGGACGTATCAAAAAAGCGGTTCAAGGCTCGATGATCCCCAGTCGCTCATTTCGTGAGCGATCCACTAAATCCGGAATCGATTCCGTGGTTCTTTTTCCGGAACGGTAAACCCATACCCCCTGTTCCCGGCAGAGCGGCGTTGCCCCTTTCGGGATCCGAAGGGTGATCTGATCGCCTTCACTTTCCAATTCCAAACGATCCCCCTCGTGCAAGCAAAGCCGATCGCGAATCGGTTTCGGTAAAACGATCCGCCCCGCGCGGTCCATGGGAATTGTTTTTGCCATAATGGTATTATAAAATGGTAAATACCATTTGTCAAGGAGAAAGGGGTCAAGTCTTAATTTTTAACTCTTTCCAAATGAATGCAAATTCAAGACTTGACCCCATTTTCCGTTTTCATCTGAAATCGCCAGACCAAAGGGCTTTTAGGAAGTGGGCCAGGGGGAGAATTTCAATGCCGTCCACCTGGCGCGGGTGGGGGTCAAGCGAGACGCAAATGAAACGGCGGAACGGCCCTTCCTCCTTGATGGCGTGAAGTGACCGTAGGTCATGGGGGCCCACATTTGCTTTGGCTTTAACCTCTATCGCGATCCGGTCGCCGATGAGAAAATTGACCTCCAACTGAAATGTGGACTTCCAGAAGGACAACGCCGGGAGGCCGTTATAGTTTCGGCAACAGGTCAGCTCGTGTAGAATGTAGGTCTCGAAGGCCGCGTCTTTGTGGACCCGGGAACTTTTTCTGAGGGTCTCCGTCGTCATTTGGCATGCCAAATGACGACGGATTCGTCAATGTGACACACCTGTCCGGGGAAAAATAAGGGAATCCCCCGTTCGTGGTAAAATGATTGTGCGAACAATCCATTTTATCGAC
>JAEURZ010000026.1 GCA_016788905.1 Elusimicrobiota bacterium | reverse complement strand
CACCCCCAACGGCGACGGCCGTAACGACGTCACCGTCATACGGCTCAACAACCCCAACGGCGACCCCACCCACGGCACCATCTACGATACCGATGGCGCCCGTGTGGCCGACATGGCCACCGGTCCCGCACCGGGTTTAAGTTTGGCCTGGGACGGCCGTGACGCCAACGGCGCCTCGGTCCCCGGCGGCGTCTACATCTACCAAATCACCGTGGGCGGCCGCCGCGCCACAGGCACTGTGGTGGTCTCGAAATGAAATGCGGCTTCAATCGGACGGCATTGGGGTTAGTTGAAATTTAAACCAAGGTTTCACCTTTGTTTTGATGAAGTTGTCGAAATATAACAAAGCGAAACGGAGGAAGCGTTCCCTGCGGAAAAAATGTCCGGGTATTCACAGCCCCATTGGAAGCACTTCTTTTGACGATCTCGAGAATGATTTATATTGCAAATTGAGTGAAGTTAGCTAAATTATGCCTATTACATAATATGGCTAATATTTGTATATATTAGACATGGATCCCATAAACAACCCGTTTGCACCGGGGGCGGGGACGCCCCCCCCGCAACTTGCAGGGAGAGATGAATTACGAGAATCAGTTCGTGTTGCCATAGAGCGTGTCCGCAGGGGGTTCCCAACAAAAAGTGTTTTGATGGTGGGCCTCCGTGGAGTCGGCAAGACCGTTTTACTTGACCAGATGAGGTCCGATGCGGAAAATGTAGGGATTCAAACGATCCGGATCGAAGCACCAGAAAACCGATCCCTTCCCGCCATTATTGCACCCGAACTACGTCTATCTCTCTTGAAACTCTCCAGAAATGAGAAAGTAAAGTTACTTGCTCAACGGGGCCTCAAAGCCCTGGCTGGTTTTGCCAAATCCCTCAAGTTGAAATACAACGATATCGAGGTCGGGATTGATCTGGACCCCGAACCGGGTCTGGCTGACAATGGCGATCTTGAACATGATTTGCAAGCTCTGTTGGAAACGGCCGGAATCGCAGTCCAAAAGGCAGGCACAGCTTTAGTCATTTTCTTAGATGAGTTGCAGTACGTAAAGGAGGACGAGCTTGCCGCGCTTATCACAGCACTTCATCGAGCGGCCCAACGACGATTACCTGTTGTCCTCGTTGGAGCTGGACTCCCCCAATTAAGAGGATTAATGGGTCGAGCAAAATCGTATGCAGAAAGGATGTTTGATTTTCCCGAGCTTGGCCATCTCCCACTCGATGCGGCAAGGATTGCCATCGCAAAACCCGCTCAGGATCAAGGGGTCGAAGTGACTCCCGAAGCATTGGACTTGATTTTTGAAGAGCCCCACGGATACCCCTATTTTTTACAGGAGTGGGGCAAACACTCCTGGGAAGTTGCTCAAAGAAGTCCCATCACGATAAACGATGTCAAAAACGCTTCAGTGTCGGCCATCGCTGCACTTGATGAAAGTTTCTTTCGTGTTCGTTTTGATCGATTAACGCCGACTGAGAAACGATATCTTCGTGCCATGGCACAATTAGGGCCAGGCCCTCATCGTTCAGGAAATATTGCTGAAGAGCTGAAGCGTGAGGTCAGCTCACTTGGACCAACACGAAACCAGCTCATTTCCAAAGGAATGATCTGGAGTCCGAACCATGGAGACACCGCTTTCACTGTTCCGCTTTTTGATGCTTTCATGCACAGGATTATGCCGGGGGAAGATTGGAAAAGTTAAAAAGCTAAACTTTGGCAGGGCGTCGCCTTTTCTCTGGGGGCGTGGGGGTCCTTTGGCGGAACTGGAAATAGGAACGCCAACGACGGTGCGCCGTGTTGTGTTGATGGGGTCGACGCCCAAAACGATACACGGAAGCCTTTTGATTATTTCCGTATTTTTGGAATATTGGCAAGGGGCACGGATGGCAACTCTCCACGTTGACCCCCCCGCCCGGAATTTTGTAAGGTAGGTCCCACGCACGGGGCCTCCACTGGGGGCCGCCGGGGTTGATCGTTTTCACCCTCTTGTTTTTATCCGTGCCCAATCCCGAGTTCATTTGGAAAAGAACCGGTCAATTAAGGAGCCCCACTCGTATGGCAAAGAAATACGTCTATTTTTTTGGTAATGGCAAAGCGGAAGGCAACGGCAACCAGAAGGATCTTTTAGGTGGAAAAGGCGCGGGGTTAGCGGGCATGTCCAGCGCGGGGGTTCCTGTTCCTCCGGGCTACACCATCACCACCGATACCTGCCGTTACTATTACGCCAACGGCAAAAAGCTTCCGACCGAGCTGGCCGGCCAATCCAAAGAAGCCATGGCGAAATTGGAGAAAGCTTTAGGAAAAAAGTTCGGTTCCTCATCTGATCCTCTGTTGGTCTCGGTTCGATCTGGCGCTAAGTTCTCCATGCCCGGCATGATGGACACGATTTTGAACCTGGGGTTGAACGATGAGGCGGTCCTCGGTTTGGCCGAGAAGACCGGCAACGATCGCTTCGCTTGGGACGCCTACCGTCGATTCATTTCCATGTTCGGGAACGTCGTTTTGGAAATCGAAAAGAGTGCCTTTGAAAAAGTTCTTGAATCCGTTAAGCACAAAAAAGGGGTTCAACTGGACACCGAGCTGAATGTGGGGGACTTGAAAGATGTGGTGGCCCTTTTGAAAAAATTGGTGAAAGAAGAAACGGGAAAAGATTTCCCCCAAGACCCGCTTAAACAATTGGAAGACGCGCGGAACGCCGTTTTCCGCAGTTGGAACAACCCCCGAGCCATCACCTACCGTCGTCTGAACAAAATTTCCGACGAAATAGGTACGGCGGTGAACGTCCAGGCCATGGTGTTCGGCAACATGGGCAACGACTCCGGAACAGGGGTGGGGTTCACACGGAATCCCAGCAACGGCGCCAAGGAGTTCTTCGGTGAATATCTGACCAACGCTCAGGGAGAAGATGTGGTCGCTGGTGTTCGGACCCCGAAGCCGATTAAAGAACTGGAACGGGACATGCCCACGGTGTATAAACAACTTCGGGAAATCACCACGAAGTTGGAAAAGCACTACCGGGACATGCAGGATTTTGAATTCACCATCGAGCGGGGGAAGCTGTTCATGCTTCAAACCCGAAATGGGAAGCGGACCGGGATTGCCGCGGTTCAAGTGGCGGTCCACATGGTCAACGAAAAATTGATCTCCAAAGAAGAGGCTCTGCTCCGGATCGAACCGGACCAAATCGCCCAGCTTCTGGCCCCTGTGTTTGACGGTAAAGAGAAGATTCTGGCGGTCAAAGAAGGGCGTCTTTTGGCGAAGGGAATCGACGCCGGGCCCGGCGCCGCGACCGGTCGAGCCGCGTTCACCGCGGACCGCGCGGTGGAGATGGCCAAAAAGGGGCCGGTGGTTCTCGTTCGCCCGGAAACCAATCCCGACGATATCGAAGGGATGGTGGTGGCGGAAGGTATTTTGACGGCCATCGGAGGCCGAACGTCCCACGCCGCTGTGGTGGCCCGCGGCATGGGCAAACCGTGCGTGGTGGGATGTGGCGTTTTGAAAATCGATGACGAAGCCGGTGTTTTGACGGTGGACGGGAACACGGTGAAAGAAGGGGATTACCTTTCCATCGACGGATTTACCGGTGAAGTGCTTATGGGGCAGGTCCCCACCTTGCCGTCAGAAGTGGTGCGGGTTCTTCGGGGCGAATTGACCCCGAAAGAATCGACCCTCTTCGCTTCGTTTAAAACCGTCATGGCGTGGGCCGACAGTTACCGAAAAATCAAAGTGAGAGCGAACGCGGACATCCCGCGGGACGCCATCATGGCTCGCGCGCTGGGCGCGGAAGGCATCGGCCTCTGTCGCACGGAACACATGTTCTTCGCTCCCGATCGTCTGCCGTTCATGCAGGAGATGATTTTGTCGGACACGGAGGAACAACGGCGGAAAGCCCTTGATAAGTTGTTGCCCTTCCAAAAGGAAGACTTCAAGGGTCTCTTGAAAGAGATGAAAGGGTTTGGTGTCACGATTCGGACCCTGGATCCCCCCTTGCACGAATTCCTTCCGAAAACGAAAGAAGACGCCGCTGTCCTCTCTCAAAAGATCGGAATTCCAACGGAGAAAATCCTTCAAAAGACCCAATCGCTCCATGAATTCAATCCCATGTTGGGGCACCGGGGATGCCGGTTGGGCATTACCTACCCGGAGATCACGGAGATGCAGGTTCGGGCGATCCTGTCCGCGGCGTGCGAGCTGAAGAAAGAGAAAGTCAGCGTGCTCCCCGAGATCATGATTCCGCTGGTGGGGAACATCAAAGAATTGAAAGACCAAACCGCCATCGTTCGTCGTGTGGCGGCGGAAGTCCAGAAAGAATACGGGGTTAAAGTGAATTACCTGTTGGGCACCATGATTGAAGTTCCGCGTGCCGCTCTGACGTCGGGCGAAATTGCCCAGGAAGCGGAATTCTTCTCCTTCGGAACCAACGATCTGACCCAGATGACGCTCGGTTTCTCTCGAGACGATGCGGGGGGATTCACGAAAGTCTATCTGGACAAAAAAATATTTGCCGACGATCCGTTTGCCACGCTGGACCAAGTCGGTGTGGGACGTTTGATGGAACTGTCGGTTCGTGAAGGCCGGAAGTCCCGGAAGGATCTGAAATGCGGTATTTGCGGAGAACACGGGGGCGACGCGCCTTCTGTGAAGTTCTGCTACCGCGCGGGTTTGGACTACGTGTCCGCCAGTCCCTTCCGTATCCCTGTGGCTCGCCTTGCGGCGGCTCAGGCGGTCATTGAGGATAAAACGGGAAAATCCTATTCCTCAAAATAATTGATAACACGTTTCAAATCAAACGGGGCGGTCTCTTCTGGAGACCGCCCCGTTTGGCCTCACACGCTAAAAAACCAAGAATCCATAGTTGAATTACGGGATTCAACCAACCCAAAATCTCCAGTCGCATTGTCGGTTTCGACAAAAGGGGTCTTTTTCCTTCACAGAAAAGGTTGTCCGTAGTCCCTGCGACCGCGCTAGTGGAAGTGCCGCGTGGGAGCGGCCGACCGCGCTAGTGGAAGTGCCGCGTGGGAGCGGCCGACCGCGCCAGCGGAAGTGCCACGCTCGCGCGCTTAACGGGGGATTCTGGGTTCGATTTTCTAGGCCGCCCAGGAAAGTTTGTTGGAGCCGACGACAGCCAGAAAGGATTTTTCGGCTGGGGTGAGGCGGGTGATATCAAAAACGGCGACATCGATTTTTTCATCACAGAGGGATTGGAAGCGTGCGATAATTTTGAGTTCCATGTCCAATCTCTGGGCGTCGGTTAAATCTTTTCCCAACACCAACACGTCCACATCGCCCCCGCGACGGGTGTCGTCGCATCGGGACCCAAAAAGAAATGCGTCGAAGGGAATATTTTCAAGGGCGTAGTTGAGCGCCCGGCGTTCCGGGGGGGAAATCCTCATGGGAGAACGCCTCGCTTGATAAGGTAGGCCTCAAGACGAGGAAGAAACTTTTCAATTTCTTCACGATACCGTGTCCGGATAAGGTCTTGGACCAATTTAATACGTTCTGGCACATAGTCGTGAGCGATACGGTTACGTGCGGCCCGCATTTCCAACCACAACTCAACGTCGTCAATCAGGTGGAGTTTGGCCGCAAGGTTGAGCTTGTCCCTCAGGGTTTCGGAAGAGACCCCGGTCTCCACCAACTCGATCGATTTGAGGAGGGGGTTCAGGGTTAACTCTATGGCGCGCTCGAATCTCCCCGCTAAGGCATCGTAAGGCTCGAGATCCTCAGGAGTCTTCAAAGCCATCAAATCAAAAGGGGCCACTTTGCGCGCGGAGTAAAGGAATAAGCCCAAGGCTTTCTTTGCTTTGTCTCGATATTGGTGAAGAAGGTCTTCTAAAGGGGGCCTGTCCATGTTCAAATCTTAACCCATTTCTCTCTGAGCAACAAGGAGACTCAACTGAAAATCTCGGGTTAAGGGTGGGAGCGTTCAAGTTCTAAACGTTTAATGGCTTGGACCACATGGGGGGGGAGGGGACGAAACCATCCCTCTTGACGGGCGAGGGTGGAGACCAGGGCGTGGGCGTAGAAGACTTGGGCGTGGCCTTCCATTTCGCGGGGGGATTGGGCGAGGATGTTCGCGGTGTGGTCATCGGTCTGAATAAAATCGGGCGGGGCGTCGGACCAGAGATCGAAATGTCCGACAAAATCGGTTAAGACCGGGGTGGTGTCGAAGTGACAGATGGGCCATTCGGAAAGATGGGCGCGGTACCAGATTTTTCCTTCCGGTCCGGGATGGCGGTTGGGGTCGAGCGGTTCAATCCGGGGTGGGGAAAAACGGTGGAAACCGAACCGTTCCCGGAGGGGGCCCTCGAATTTTTCTGAAGCCGCTAAGATGTTTTTATCTGTGGTCGCGCCCCAAGCCACCCCATGGTTTTGAAGAATCCAGAGAGGGATACCGTTTCCTTGGGTGGGAGGAGGATCGTTGGCGATCCCTTCGGCCACCTTTACACATAGATCGTGGCCCGGAACGGCGGGGGCAACATGGTGCAGAGAAACGGTGCCCCCTGAATTTTCCGCGACCCATTTCCGCGCCTCTTCCACCGGCATCAGGCCCAGCAGTTGGCCGGCCACGCTATGGACATGGGCCACCCAGCGATCAGGCATGAGCGCGTGAAGTCCTGCCTCCAGCGATATCGGAAGACCGGATGTGTCTGTTGAGGAAGCCAGGAGCCTTTGGTAGGCCTTGGACTGGGCTTCTGTTCCGATTTCGTTGCGGAGTTCCGGAACCCCCTGCCGAATTCTTTTGAAATCGGCGCCGACCCAGCCTTTTTCTTGAGTCACTTCCCCCAGCCGTAACCCCGACGCCTTCACCAACATTTTTTGATCGTCAAGTTTAACGGACGTGTTCCCGCCACTCGCTTGCGTCAAGAGAATGTCCTTGCCCAGGGTCTGGCTTAAAGCGGCCCAGGCTTTCGCTTCGGGGTGCTGGTGGGAAGAATTAAACATGGTTGCGGAGCATCATTTCTTTGGGGTGGGGATAAAGATAGGTTTGCCCCTCTAAGTAGGAAATGCCCTTGGTGCGCACGAAGCTTCGGAGCAGCACCAGGGGGGCGACCAGGGGCACAAGTTCCCGTTGATAATCCCCAATGACTGACTGGAGTTCCCGTCGTTCTTCCGGGCTGGCGTGGCCCCGGAAATATCCCGCGGCGTGGTTGAGGACGTTCACGTGACGGCGCGTGGTGGCGAGATGTCCCAGGGCCGCCATAAACCGTGAGCCATAGTCTTGGAAAAAGCGGGTGGGGGAAACCCCTTTCGCTTGCGCCACCCACCGGCCCAACTCTTGGTATCCCGCGGGTTCGTGGGCCATCAGGAGAAGTTTTTCGGCCGTATGAAACCGAACGAGATCTCCCGTCGTCCAGGGTTTCCCAAAGAAATGGACCATCCGGTGATAGGCGAACACGCGTTCGATGAAATTCTCCCTCAACCGAGCATCGTTCAGGCGACCTTCTTCTTCCACGGGCAGGAGCGGCCATCGTTCCAGAAGACGTTGAGCGAAAAGACCAACACCGTCTTTGGTGGGAGGTTTCCCTTCCTGGTGGACGCGAACCCGTTGCATCCCACAACTGGGGGAATCCTTTTTTAAGATAAAGCCAGACAAAGATTGCTTTTCCAATTGGGAGAGTCGATCGGCGGACCACCGGGACATGGTGTCCGTCAGATCTTGATGGGTTTTCGGATTGACCAACCGAATCTTCCCTTGGGTTTGGGTCAAATGGATGGAATCCCGGGGGGACCCTAAGCCGATTTCCAGTTCCGGACAAACGGGAACAAACTCCACAAACCGGGCCAACTGATCCGCGATAAAACTGTCTCTCTTGTGGCCCCCATCGTAACGAACTTTTTGCCCCAGGAGACAGGACGAAACGCCAACGCGCAGGGAATCGGTCATTTTCATAAATGCCCCTTTTTCTTTTTAAATATCTCTGGCCAGGCCACGCTGGCGGTCCCCGCCAGCACGCACACGAAGAGGTCGCGGGAGTTGAGTTTTGAAAAATGGAACAGGGTCCTTAAAGCAGGGATCGCTAACACCAGAGCCAAAAAGAGTGCCGCCCCGAGGGTCACCCACCACAGGGACGCGTTGCGAAACAACCCTTTTCCCCAACCGGCCCGTGTCCACGATCGGTTGGCGAAAATCAGCCCGAGGTTTGCCACGATGAGGGCGGTGAAGGTGATGGCCCGGGCCTCGTCAACGGGTCGGCCCCGATAGAGTGCCACGGCGTAAAGCGTCATGACAACGACCAAAACAATACCCCCTTGAAGAAGACAGGTGATCCAGAGCGAGCGGGAAAAAAGAGGTTCGGTGGATTTTCGAGGAGGTCGGGACATGATGGCGTTCTCTTCCCTTTCGGATTCGAACACGACGGAACCGGCGGGGTCAATGATGAGGTGAAGAAAAGCGATATGGACCGGGAGCAGAATAAGGGGCCATTTTAACGCCACGGGGATCAGGGTCATCCCCGCGATGGGAATGTGCACGGCGAGGATGTAGGCCAACCCTTTCTTTAAGTTATCGAAAACGCGCCGGCCCAGGCGGACCCCGGCGACCAGGGACGCAAAGTTGTCGTCCAACAGAACGAGGTCGGCGGCTTCCCGTGCCACGTCCGTGCCACGTTCGCCCATGGCAATCCCAATGTGGGCCGCTTTAAGCGCGGGGGCATCGTTCACCCCATCGCCGGTCATAACCACGATCTCTCCGTTGGCTTTTAACGCTTGAACGAGGCGAAGTTTTTGTTCCGGCACCACCCGGGCAAACACGGAAACGGTTCGGACAAGGGACCGCAGATCTTTTTCCGATAAAGGGGCTAATTCAGAACCCGTGACAACCGCCCCCGCATCGGCCAAGCCAATTTCCCGAGCGACTTGAAGGGCTGTGCCCGGATGGTCCCCCGTGATCATCACCACACGGAGACCCGCTTTTTGTGCGTCAGCGACCGCCTGGGGAACACCCGGACGCACCGGGTCGGAAAAGCCAAGCAAGCCCATAAATTGGAAATCGAAATCGTGTTGGTTCGTGGGGCGGGATTCCGCCGGCGGTTCCGCTTGGGCGACGCCCAGAACACGCAACCCTTCCCCGGTGAGAGATTTGAGAACCTTGAGCAAGGGATGACGTTCGTCTTCCGTTAAATGGCACAGGTCAAAGATCGCTTCCGGAGCTCCCTTGGCAGCGGCGAAGGCGAGGGGGGATCCCGATTGGGTCCAAAGGTTTGACATGGCCTGGAGACCGCGGGAGAGGGGATACTCGTGGACCCGGACCCAATCGGGGCGCCCGTGGGGGGAATCGTTTGTTCGCGGCGGGGCCAGGAGAAAAAGGGCTTTTTCCATGGGGTCCACCGGGTTGGGTTGGCTCGCCCTCAGGCTCGTCTCGATGAGCGCGTGAAGGTGAGGGGGAATCGTTCCCTGATCCATTCGATGGGTTTCTCCCGCCGAGTGGAGGGTGTGAAGGCTCATGCGGTTCTGGGTCAGCGTTCCGGTTTTGTCCACGCACAGAACGGTGGCCGCCCCGAGGGTTTCCACCGCACCCATGCGACGCGTGAGCACGTTTTTTCTCGAAAGTCGCCACGCTCCAAGGGAGAGGAAGAGAATCAAGACCAGCGGGAACTCGTTGGGCAGGATCGCCATCGCGAGGGTCAACCCGGCGAGAAGACCGTTCAGCCAATCCCCCCGGGTGATTCCATAAACCACCACCACCGCGGCCGACAGGATGAGGGCACCTACGGCCAGCCGCGCCACAAGGGCATGGGTTTCTTTTTGAAGAGGGGTGGGTTCCGCGGGAAGCGATTGAAGCGCCACACCGATTTTCCCCACTTCCGTGCTGGACCCGGTGGCGGACACGTGCGCCATGCCCTGCCCTTGCACAATGAGCGTGCTGGCGTACACGAAAGAAACGCTTTCGTCATCGGGCCGTTTGGACACGGGGACCGATTCTCCGGTTAAAAGGGACTCGTCCACCGCGAGATGGCTGGCGCTCACCACGCGGGCGTCCGCCGCCACGCGGTCTCCTTCCGAGAGGATCAAGAGGTCCCCCACCACGACTTCGCGGCCCGGAATGCGGTGTTGGATCCCGTCCCGAACCACCACGGCCCGGGGACTGGATAAATCCCGAAGGGCCGTCAGGGCCCTTTCCGTTTTCCAATCTTGGGTGATCGTGATCGTCATGATAAAAAAGACGAAGCCCAGAAGAATCAGGGCTTCTTGTTGGTCCCCCAGGACCCAATAGAGAACGCCACAGGCGAAAAGGAGGAGGAACATGGGTTCCCGCAAAACCTCTAAGGCCAAGCGCCAAAAGGTTCGGCCCGTGGTGTCATGGGTTTCGTTCGGCCCGTTTCGTAAAAAACGCTGGGCCGCTTCAGCGGAGGAAAGCCCGTTCGATGGAAACAGTGTTTTTGTCATGGGGATGGGAAAAGGAAAACAAAATGGTAGGATAACGCCATGGGTTTTCCAAACTATTTCTCTGGGATTATCTTGGTCTTCTTGATCTCCGCTTGCTCGACAGGTCGCCCGACCCTCCCGGTTCTGGTAAAACAAATGCGCCACTCGGACCCCGCGGTTCGTGTGCGAGCGATGGGGCACCTTCCTTCTTATGGGGCCGATGGGGTGGTGGCGGTCCCCCTCTTGGTGGAAAATTTCAGAAATCGACAAGAACCGGTCCATCGCTCCGCCGAACGTGCTTTCGTTGCTTTGGGTGTTCCTGGGGCACACGCGTTGAGCGGGCTCCTTTCCGACACGGACAGCTGGGTTCGGTGCCGGGCCGCCTCCGCGCTCATTCCCATGGGGGCCAGCGCGGAAATTGCCGTTCCGGCCCTCGTGGAAGCCTTGCGAGATCGGGACTTTTGTGTGTCCGAAAAAGCGGTGTTGGCTCTCGGTGCCATCGGGGAACCCGCGGTGCCCTCCCTGCTTGAGGCGCTTAAATCCACCAACGCCATGGCCCGGAAAGGGGCGTCCGCGGCGCTGGGGCTCATGAACGAGGCCGTTCACGCTCAGGTGGCCGGGACTCTTCTCCCTTCCCTCCTGAGCTCAGACGAGTTTATCCGGGGCGAAGCGGCCATGCGCATTACCCATATGGGAAAGATCGGAGTTCCCGTATTTCTGAAAGCTTTGAAAGAAAAGGATGTGGACCTTCGTCAACGGGCTGTGGATGGGCTGGGCGAAATCGGTCTTCCCCGACCGGATGTGGTGGACGCTCTCATTACCCTATTCAAAGATTCCCAACGGACGCTCCGCTTGAAAGCCTCAGTCGTTTTGGGGCAATTGGGTCAAAAGGACGATGCGGTTTATAAAACGGTGGCGTCTCTTTTGGTGTCGAAAGACAAAGAGATCCTTTTGGGGACCCTGCGTGCTTTGGGGAACATGGGAGGTGTGGCCGAACCCTCCATCCCCCAATTCGTTTTTTTTTTAGAGGAAAGTAAAGACCCCGACCTTCGCAACGAAGCGGCGGAGTCCCTCATTCGGATGGGAACCGCCGCGTCCATGTCCGCCGCAGAACGGTACACCCGCGGCCATTACCGACGCCCTTCCATTAACGAATAAGACAGCTCCCGGATAGGGCAAGTGATCATCGGGGATAAGGCTTGTCAATTCAGACAGAACTGGTTAGAATTTAATTCCCCCATAAATAGAGAGGCCATTTTCGAGGACCTTTAAGAGGTTCTTGAGTTTTGGTTGGGCGGGGTAAACAAGGGAGGATTCATGCGTAAAAAAATGAGTGTGATTGGGGCTGGAAACGTAGGCGCAACCTTGGCCCAGCGTTTGGCTGAAATGGAATTGGGGGATGTGGTTTTGGTGGACATTCCTCAAACAGAAGGAATGCCCGCCGGGAAGGCTCTCGACATTCGGCAATCCGGTCCGGTGTACGGATACGACAGTCGTTTGACTGGGACAACCGAATACGGACCGACCGCCAACTCCGACGTCGTGGTGATCACCGCCGGCGTGCCCCGGAAGCCGGGAATGAGCCGTGACGATTTATTGAACATCAACGCTGGGATCATGAAAACCGTTTCTGAACAGGTGGCGAAACATTCCCCTCAAGCCATTTTGATCATCGTGTCCAATCCCTTGGACGCCATGGCCCATGTGGCCCTCCGCACGACGGGGTTCCCTAAAGAGCGCGTGATCGGTATGGCGGGAGTCCTGGATTCCGCCCGATTGGCGGCCTTTTTGGCGGAGGCCTTGGATGTTTCTGTCGAAGACATTCAACCCACGGTTTTGGGCGGTCACGGGGACACCATGGTTCCCATTGCCCGTTACACCACCGTGGCCGGTGTGCCCGTCACAGAACTCCTGGACGGCGAAAAACTTGCGGCGATTCTTCAGCGAACCCGGGATGGGGGCGCGGAAATAGTGAAACTGCTCAAAACCGGATCGGCCTATTACGCGCCTTCCGCGTCGGCGGCCGCCATGGTGGAAGCGATTCTAAAAGACAAGAAACGTATTTTCCCCTGCGCGGCGTATTTGGAGGGGGAATATGGGACGACCGGCTTGTTTTTGGGCGTTCCCGTGAAGTTGGGCGCTCGGGGAATTGAGCAAGTGATCGAACTGCGTCTCACCACCGATGAAAAGGCGGCGCTTCAAAAATCCATACAGGCCGTTCAAGACCTGGTGGATGTGCTGAAGAGAGCGAACATTGTTTCGGCTTAAGGCGTTGTTCGGACCCAAGGAGAAAAAGGCCATGAATACCGAAACGTTGAACTGCGGAAAAAGGACCTATATCCTCGAAAGCCGCATCACGAAAAACGGACATAAATACGTGATGTTGACGGAAAAAAGTTTTGGCCGGATGTCAAAAGTGATGGTGTTTCAAGACCATCTGGCGGATTTTCTTGCCGCCTTGGATCGTGTTTCACAGTCGGAACCTTTGTTGGTCGAAAGCTCCGTTAACTGACCTCTTGGCTGGTCCACGCGCGCGCTCTCGGGATTTCCGTTCCTTGCCTTTCGTGGCCGAGGGGAGGGCCGATTCCTTGCAGGCGTCGGGCGTGTGGGTATTGGCCATTGATATCGGAAACACCAACGTAACGCTTGGGGCTTTGGCCCCAGGGAAAACGAAAGGGAAACCCGTCCTCCTGGCCAGTTGGCGGTTGGCCACCCATCGGCACGCCACCGCTGATGAGCTGAGCGTAACCGTTTTCAACTGGGTGGCGTCCGCCCGTCTTTCCCTGAAAAAACTGCGCGGAGTGGCGGTGGCCAGCGTGGTTCCCCCCTTAGATCCCGTCTTCCGAGAACTTTCCGAAAAATTCCTTAAACAGGTCCCTCTCTTTGTTGGGCCCGGGGTCGATACCGGTGTGAAAATCCTTTATGATTTTCCAACAGAAGTGGGGGCGGACCGTGTGGTCAACGCGGCCGCCGCCTATTCCAGGGTCAGGGGGCCCTTGATCGTGGCTGATTTTGGTACCGCCACGACCTTCGACTGTGTGGACGCCCGCGGGGCCTATTTAGGGGGAGCCATTGCTCCAGGGCCTCAAATGGCATCCGAAATACTTTACCAGCGGACGGCTAAATTGCCCCTCTTGGGGGCTTTCCGCCGGCCCTCCCAGGCCATTGGGAAGAACACCCAGGACAGCATTGCTTCGGGCCTTTTTCACGGTTATGTGGGTCTCACCCGGGGTCTTTTGCTCTGTTTATCGAAAGAAATGGGGGGAACCCCGCGGGTTTTGGCCACGGGGGGCCTGGCGAACCTTTTGGCCCCCTCTTTGCCCGAAATTCATGAGGTCGTCCCCCATTTAACGCTCGACGGGCTAATGCAAATTTGGTTGATAAATAGGGATAAAAAGTGAGTTCTGTGGACAATCTTGTGGATAAGAGGGGGTTCGAGCGTTATGAAAATCAATAAAACAGTGTTATTTTCAATTATGGGGCTATTCTGTGGTGTCCTCTTTTCGGGTTCACCTACCCTGGCGGCGGCACTCTCCGTACCGGATGGGGTTCAAGCAGATTCGGAGAAAATTGCCAAGTGGTTTAGCCAGGAAGTTTCCCACCTGACGGCTTTTAATGCTTCGGCCCTCCCCCAACTTCCGGGGGATGTGCATGGGGTGCTCGGGGTCGAAATGGGTGTTTCCGTTGGAGTCAGTTATTCTAAATTGGATCGGGGAGCGTTTAATACCCTCTCTTTGGACGAGCTCAAGCAAAGTGAGTTTGATTTACCGGCCGGGATCCCCCTGGGGATGCCGTTGGCTCACGTGAAAGTGGGGCTGCCTTTTTCACTCGATATGGGTGCCAAGTATGGCTACCTTAATTATGACGACAACAGAAACGGGGCGCAGTCAAAGATTAAAAACACGGTGGTGGGGGTTGAAATTCGTCGGCGTCTTTTGGGCGAAGGCATGACGGGTGTGGTCCTTCCGGACGTGGCGTTAACGTTGGGATACGACCAGGCGAACGGAGAGATTAATCGTCAAGAAAATTATTCCGGACCCATTGCCAATTCCAATACCTTAACCGGGAAAACCACCCTCAGGTCGAAATGGCAGACCGGCGCGGTGACGGCCCGTGTTGTGGCCAGTAAGCAGCTGCTCATTGTGACCCCGTATATTGGGGCTGGTTACAGTCGGTTGATGGGGGACGCTAAAACCACGATGAGCGTGGTTGGGATAGTCAACGTGGGCGATGACGTCAATGTGTCAGCCCAGGGATCCGCCAATGCCAAGGACGATATGGTCCAGTTTTTGGGAGGGCTCGAGTTTTCTTTTTTTCCAACGCTTAAATTTAACGTGGGTGGACTCTATTCCCAGGACGATTGGGCGGGAACGATGGGGGTGCGGTTTAGTTTCCGCTAGAAAGGGGCGGTTGTTTTCGACGGAAAAGATCGGTTTTGATGTCGGCGACGCGGTCAAGGAAAAGAAGCCCGTCCAAGTGATCAATTTCGTGTTGAAGGGCGACGGCTTCAAACCCTTCGCTTTCATAGGTCACAAGGTTTCCGTCCCGGTCAAGCCCTTCCACTCGCACGAAGGAAGAGCGGCGAACGTTGGCCAAAAACTCGGGGATGGACAAGCACCCTTCCCGAAAAGTGAGGCTGCCTTCCGCTTGGACCACGCGGGGGTTTAACAGGGCTATTTTTCCGTGCCCTTTGGGAGGCTCTTTCCCCTGGCGGGGGGGGAGCCACGTGACGTCCACCACGATCGCCCGCAAAAGCGTTCCGATTTGGGGGGCCGCGATCCCCACCCCAGGAGTGGAATAGAGCGTGTCCGTTAGATCGGTGAGCGTTTGAGCGGTGAGGGTGTTGATCTCTGTCACTTTGGGGCAGACTTCTTTCAGCGTGGGATGGGGAAAAAGAAGGATAGGGCGAATCGGCACGTTTTCTAAAGCGCTTGGGTGGAGAGCGGTTTCACGGAGACAGTAACACCCCAGTCGGCAAGGTGTGTTCGGAGTTTTTTCTCTAAGTCTAACGGTGTTGTTCGGCCGGTTGTTTCCCCTTCCAAATAGAGGATGTATCCCGAGGGATTTCCTTTTGATTCCGTTCGGTGGGTTGAAAGGTCCGAGAGATTTACTTTGGCCTTGGCCAAAAATTCGGTGACTTGGTGCACAATCCCGGGACGGTCGGCGCCGTAGACCGAAACCAATACCCTGTCGCCCGCCGTGGTCTTTTTGCGCGATCCTTGATCGGAAACGGTTTTTAAATGAACGGTCAACCCTAGCTTTTTTCCAAGTCCCTTTACCTTTGTTTCGAGGGATCGAATGGTGGGTGGTCCGCTAAAAATCAAGAGAATGGCAAACTCCCCTTGCAAGCGCGTCATGGCGCTGTCTTCCAGGTTGCATCCCTCCTGCAAGAGAATTTTTGAGACCGCCGCCACCAATCCCGCCTGATCTTTTCCCGCCGCAGTAAGCAGATATCGTTTCATGGGTTTTTTATACCACACTTAGACTTGGCGAGCAATCTCTTCATTCGAAAAAACGCTAAAATGGGTGCCTCATGTCATCGGTTTCCTTTGTGTCAAAACTCAAAGAAGTTTTAGGGAAAGATCGGGTTCTCTCTTTGCCGGGGGAACTTTTTCCGTATGCCTATGACGCGGCGCTGGACAAAAGGCTTCCGGGAGCGGTGGTTTTGCCTCGAACCTCGGCCGAAGTGGGGGTCGCGGTTCGTGTGGCGCGGGAACACCACGTTCCTTATTCTGTTCGCGGTGCGGGGACGAACCTCTGCGGGGGAACCATCGTTCCCACCGGGGGGCTGGTGATCCATCTCAGTCGCTTAAACAGAATTCTTTCAATCGATTCGGATCGACGCAGGGCCTGGGTGGAGCCCGGCGTGATCAATCTTCACCTTCACAAGGCGCTGGCGCCCCGGGGCCTTTTTTACGCCCCGGACCCGGCCAGCCAAAAAGCCTGTACCCTGGGTGGCAATGTGGGCACCAACGCCGGTGGTCCCCATTGCTTGAAATACGGAGTGACCAGTCATCATGTGACGGGCCTGGAATGGATTCGGCCCAACGGGGAAACCGTTGTGGTGTCGGTGGACAACGACGGTTTCGATTTGACCGGTCTTTTCGTTGGGTCGGAGGGAACCTTAGGGTTGGCCACGAAAATCGAAGTCAACCTGTTGCCCCAGCCCGAGGACGTTCGAACCTTTTTGGTGGCGTTCCCGTCCATGGAAGCCGCGGCGCATACGGTGACGGAGATTATTGCCGCGGGCATTGTGCCGGCCACTCTGGAAGTGATGGATCGCCTGACGGTTCAGGCGGTGGAGGCTTTTGTCCACGCGGGGTATCCCACCTCCGCGGAGGCCGTTTTGTTAATTGAGGTGGACGGGCCGCGGGAACGAACCGTGGCGGAGGGGGCTCGCGTTCGGGCCCTTTGTTCTTTGAACGGGGGAACGGATTTTCGTATGGCGGTGGATGAGCGGGAACGGGACAAACTGTGGGAAGGCCGTCGCGGGGCCTACGCGGCGATGGCTCGTCTGGCGCCGAACGTTTTGGTGGAGGACGGTGTGGTGCCCCGCACACGGTTGCCAGAAGCGGTCCAAAAAATGCGAGCGATCGCCGATCGGGCCGGGATCCGCATGGGGCTGATCGCCCACGCGGGGGATGGCAACCTGCACCCGAACATGATTTTTGATGAACGGGACAAGCGTGAAACCGCCCGTGTCTTGGAAGCGGGGCAGGAAATGTTACGGGTTTGTGTTGACTTGGGGGGATCCATTTCGGGGGAACACGGGATTGGGGCCGATAAGAGGGAAGCCATGCGCTGGCTCTTTACACCCCCCACGCTCGCTGTTTTCCGGGAAGTGAAAAAGGTTTTCGATCCGGACAACCTTTGCAACCCCGATAAGTTGATCCCTGTGGTGGAATCAACGCCTGGCCCCCGGGCGGTCTCCGTGTGGCCAGGGGGGGAATACATCGCGGGGAATGTGGAGACCGTTTTGGATTATGTGCGTGCTGTTCGGGACGCGGGGGGGGATTTCTATATTAAAGGATCGGGTACAAAAGGGATGCCCATCCCCTCGGGGAAGGCCACTTTGGTGACCACGGCCTTAGACACTCTTGTGGATTTGGACCGGGCCAACCTGACTCTGGTGGTGGGCGCCGGGATTCATCTTCCCACTCTTCGCGCGCGCCTGGGGAAGGATGGGCTTTACCTGCATGTTCCCGGTGAGGGAACCTTGGGCGGTGTCCTTTCCACTAACGCCCGTGGCCGGCCCCCGCTCCGTAACCAAATCTTGGGAATGAAAACCATTGGCGGGGAGGGGGAACTCCTGTCTTTTGGCGCAAAGGTCATGAAGAACGTGGCGGGGTACGATGCCGCCCGGCTCTTTTTGGGCGCCTGGGGAACGTTGGGGGTGATGGTGGAAGTGACGCTTCGTCTCTATTCCACTCCCGCTGAATTGTGGGGGCCCCCTCTGTCCGGGCCACCGGATTTTTCTAAACTTTCCAACCCGGATCTCCACCGCAAAGTGAAGGCGGCTTTTGACCCCAAAAACATGTTCAACCCCACGTTGCTTTCCGCCCATGTCGACTGAACCCGACCTGACCAGTCGTCCCGCCACACCGGGATCCCCGGCGGAAAGCCGCGCCTACGATGACGTGATGCATTGCAACCGCTGTGGCTTTTGCACATCCTTTTGCCCCACCTATCTGGCCACTGGGGATGAAGGTTTGTCGCCCCGCGGTCGCAACCAATCCTGGCGCGCCCTCATGGAAGGGCGGCTGGATCCCGCGGACGGCAAACGATCGTTTGATACTTGCTTGCTCTGTGGCATCTGCACATCGGTTTGTTTCGCCCAGGTGCCAACGGCGCGACTGATGTCCCAGGCCCGCGAAAAAGTGCGGGAGACCAAAGGAACGCCTGTCTTTTTGCGCTTTTTTCTCAGAAAAATTCTCCCTCGGCCGGCCCTTTTCGAAGGTCTACTTAAGTTCCTTTACATTGGGAAAAGGGTGGGCCTATCAGGGGTCTTGAACCGCCTTGGTGTTTTAGCGCTCATCTCTTCAAGGTTGGCCGCGGCGGAGAGTTTGGTGGACCAAGCTCCTCGCAAATTCCTCCGAGATCTTCTTCCCGTGGCCCCACGGGATGCCGACGTGATTCATTTTTTGTCCTGCGGTCCCAACTGCCTTGCCCCTGAGGTCGGTCTGGCGACGGCGCATATTCTAAAAGTTCAGGGGATACGGGCGGGAACGGCCGAAACGGTTTGTTGCGGATTGCCCGGCCAGAGTTTTGGGGACCAGGAAGCCGCCCGGGTTTTGGCTCGGAAGAATATTGAAGTGTTGGAGGCTTACCCCACCGCCACGATTTTAGTGGACGACTCCTCCTGTGCCGCCACGGTCAAAGAATGGCCCCGATTTTTTGATGACGATCCCGGTTGGCGCGTTCGCGCGGAAGCGGTTTCGAAACGGGCTCAAGACGTGCTCGAATGGCTCGCCAATAATCCTCCTCTGGGGTTTAGCGAAACTCTTTCCGTAACTTACCATGACGCGTGCAAAGCGCGCTTCGGCCAAGGGTTGGTGAACGAACCCCGGAAACTTCTCTCAGGGATCCCTGGTCTGGACTATCGGGAACTCCCGGAAGCCGACCAATGTTGTGGGGGGGGCGGAACCTATCAATTCATGCAACCGGAAATCTCCCAAACCGTTGGTGACCGAAAAGCCGAGAACATCGCGACCACCGGGGCCGCTCTGGTGCTGACGTCCAGTGTTTCTTGCCTTCTCCAATTGCGTGGGCGTCTCAGAAAAATAAAGTCCAAAGTCCGTGCGTTCCACATCGTGGAACTCTTTTCGAATAACAAAAAACTTTAGTTCGTTTTAAGCAACCATTGGGATAAGTGGCTCTCTTTGGAGGGAGCCCAATCGAACGCTTGTAGTAAACAATAATAGGCATTATCGTTTACTACGATGAATAAATTAAACAGCGTTATTGAAGCCCATAAGAAAGAGCGTGATGCCACACTTCGCAGGGTTCTTGTCCCGCGCCAGATGGGCACGGTTCTTGCGAAGGCCTTATCCTCCCGTCTGGTCAAAGTCATTGCGGGTCCTCGCCGTTCTGGTAAATCGACATTGGCTTTCCAAACCTTGGCGGGGAGACGCTTTGCTTATCTCAATTTTGAAGACGATGCTCTTCAACAGGACGTCCCCGGCGATGTGCTCATTGATACGATGGACGCGGTTTACGGGAAGACCGACATCGTTTTATTTGACGAAATCCAAAACTATCCCCAGTGGGAAAGCTTTATTAACAAGCTTCACCGGCGAGAGCGTAATTTGCTGATCACGGGTTAAAATTCCAGGTTGTTGAGTCGGGAATTGGGATCGGCCTTGACCGGACGGCACATTTCTTTTGAATGATTGCCTTTCAGTTTTCCGGAATTTTTGGCGGGGCGTCCACCCTCTGTTCCGGACAGCGCGGAATCGTTTCGCCGTTATCTGACATGGGGGGGATTTCCTGAGGTGGTCATTGGGGACGCTGATCCCCAAGGGTATCTTCGGACCCTTTTTGATTCGGTTGTATTAAGGGCTATTGTCACGCTTCACAGCATTCGCTCATCGACCGCCATCTATGATCTTTTGAGCCTTCTTATCAACAACACCGCGAGCCGGTTTTCAGGTCGGAGCCTGGAGCGATCTCTGGGGTCTCTCTCCATTGCCACCATTCAGAAATTTATTTCCTATTTCCGCGAAGCCTATTTAGTTCAAGATTTACAGCCTTATTTTTTTAAACCGCGTATGCGAATTAAAGCGGAAAGAAAGATCTATGCCTACGACAACGGGTTTATCTCAGCGTTGTCTCAACCCACCTTATCAAACGATCCTCGATTGCTTGAAAATCTCGTGTTTATTGAATTGGTTCGGCGAGGGTTCAAACCGAATTTCGACTTGTTTTATTACCAAACGGGCGTGGGAACCGAGGTCGATTTCCTTGTTCGGAAAGGAACCGAAAACAGTGAACTCATTCAAGTGGCACAAACCCTTTCCAGCTTAAAAACCCGGGAACGTGAACTGAGAGCGCTCCATCAGGCCGCTCAAGAATTAAAGGTCTCTAAAATGACGATCGTTACTCTGGATACGGAAGAAACCATCCGTGACCTGGGCCCCTCCATTGAAGTGATCCCTTGCCGAAAATGGCTGACTAAAGAATGATGTCATCTCTTTCTAGGGCAGCCATTCAGAAAGGACGATAACGACGGCTCTTCTGTTTTTGGCGCGGCCGAGGGGAGTGCCGTTGGAGGCGACAGGTTTCTTGGAGCCGTGGGCGAAGATGGCGAACCGGTTGGATGGGAGTCCCCAGCGGGTCACGAACAAATCGCGGAGGGCTTCCGCGCGCCGGCGAGAGAGGGCCATGTTGTATCCTGCTGGTCCTTTGCTGTCAGAGTGGCCGTGGATCTCGGCAGGGACCGTTGGGAAAGCGAAGAGGAACTGGGCCATGGCCTGAAGCGCTTTCTCTTTGGCTTCCGCATCGCTTTTGTCAATTTTCCAGCCTTCAGTGCGAAACAGGATGTGGAGGGGTTTGGGTGGTTCGGTGAGAATCCTCACGGGTTTGGGAAGTTCCACTTTTTGAGCTGGAACGCTCTTCGTGACCTCCTCCACGGGTTCAGGTGTGGGCTGTTTTACGGGATCCGGCTCTATGACGATCTTGGGTTTGACGGCCCGAGCGAAGGATCGGGAAAGCGTAAGGCCTGCGGTGAGGAAAAGCATGTCGTTGCCCGTCTCCCCAGCCCTAGGGGAATACCACACTTCAGATTTGATGCCGACTTCCCACCGGCCGTTGATGGGGCGGCGAAGGCCGATTCCCCCGCGCCCCACGAGACGGTTAAGGGATCCACGGCTCTGATCTGTGGACAGCCCTGCCCCAAGCCTTAGATAGGGGGCCCAGGCTCCCCATGGGCTGAAGCGGCGGTCGGCGACCATCGTGGCGGGCCGAAGGCGTCTGTTGTTCTGGAGAGAGAGCACGTTGTAGCCAAACCCTGTGTCCCAAATCTCGTCGCGGCTCAATCGGACCATCACCCCGGCCGACAATCCTGATTTGCCTTCTTCACGAACGGTCTGCGACGCCAAGGCGGTGGCTCCACCCACATCTGTTTCTAAGGCCCACTGGGCCCAGGGGTCCACGGCATGAAGACGGGAAACCCCGAACAGGAAAAGCCCCAGGAAAAGAGAGGGAGGCTTATTCATCGGAGGTCCTTTGGCCAAACCGCATGATCACAGAGACCTGATGGGTGCCTGAAGTATCTTTGACGCCCGTGAGGGGAAGCATGAAGCCGTAATCCATTTGCAAAATTTGGATTTTGGCAGAGAACCCACCCGAAACCCGTTTATAGTCGTTGGGCCCCATTCCGCCGCCAGCGCGAAGGGCGAACCGGCCCAGCGTTTTCTCGATGCCCCCGTGAATCCTGGTCTGATACTCCGCGCCGACACGGCGGCGGGAGACTTCCAGGAGAGCGAGCCCGATCTTTGAGGAAAAGGATCCGGCGGCCTTCAAGACGCGCGGTACGGGGTCGGGAGAGGAAAGGCCCACATCGGACTCCCAAAGGTTGACCCCGGTGACGCCGAACCGCCAGCGAGGAGTGGGGATCCAGGTGGCCCCCAGATTAACGTCCCAGGCGGAGGCGGAACGGGATTCGGCGTAGGTGGGATCTTCCGCGTTGAAACTGGTTCCTTCAAGCGGATCCACAGCGGAGTCTGTGTCGGAATCGTGGCCGACGGTTTTCTTTAAATGTTTTATTGCGGTGCCCCAACGGAAGTGACCGCCGAGCGTATGGGCGTATCCCAGGGAGAGGGTTTCTTCGTTGTAGAGGTTGCCCAGGCTGTAGCCGCCGTAGGACAAGCCCAACGCCCCCCATCGCGTGGGAGAGGCCCAGCCAAAGAAGGATCGGCTGAGGTTTGAGCCGTCGGAGAGACCTTTGAACATTCGACCGTAGAAGAGGCCGGCTTCGGGTGTGTCTAAATCGGTGAGGCCGGCGGGGTTGTAGTGGAGAGCGAAGACATCGCCGGGCGCGGCGGTGAGGGCGCCATCCAGAGCGGTGGCGCGACCGCCAGTGACGGATTCAGAGAAAGAGGCGGACGCGGAAAGCGTGAAGAGAAGAAGAGCGAAAGGGAGAAGGAATTTCATTTGGACACCACGATGGTGCCTGTGGCGCGACGGCCGCCAAATGTATCTTTGTCGATGTCGTAAACTAAAAGGCGATGGGCGGCATCCGAGACAAACAAACGATGGGTTATGGTTTCCGTTGCGAGTTCAGGCCGCGAAGCCAATCCTATAAGGACCGAAGTGTCGTAGGAATCCATGTAGTCGAAATCGGGGCCGCCGCCAGGATTGGATTGGCTTACCAGATTCACAGCGTTTTGGTCGTTAATGAAGGGCCCATCGGCCGACCGCAAAATCCCGAAAATAAACAACAATCCCAGCCAAGGCAAGTATTTTGAAGACGTAAGTTTCATACATCATCCATATACTGCCGGAATGACATTTCCTCAAGTGTTTTTTTTCTTCCAAAGGAGCCTCCGAGTTTATTTTATCGTTAAAATCTGGGGAGTTGGTAGAAACGATTAAATTAGGCACCACCATGGTGCCTGTGCGCGGTGGCCGCCAACTGTGACCTGGTCGATGAGGATCCCGCCGGGGAGTGGAACGGATGATTGGCCAAATAAAGTGAGGTTCGTGGCTGGTGTCCCGGTGACTTCATCCGCTATCCCAATGTCCATGGCGACCGTCAATAGTTGGGGACATTGGTGTCCTAGCCCAAAATCTTCAGTTGGATCGCGGGATTCGACGAAAAATCCGGACCTTTTTCCTTCCCAAAAAAGTTTATCCGTAGTCCCCGCGACCGCGCGAGCGGAAGTGTGACGGCGCTAGCCAGGAATGCCAAGGGGGACAAGCGTGTGGAATGGCTGACGCCCATCCGGGGGATGGGGGTGTATTCGGCCATGTTGGTCTTGGCGGAGATAGGAGAGATCGATCGGTTTGATAATTTTAAGAAGCTGGTGGCGTATGCGGGGTTGTGCCCATTGACGTATCAGTCGGGGCGTGTCTTGCGGCATGGGGGCCTCACCAAACAAGGGTCAAAGTGGTTGCGTTGGGTGATGGTGGAGTGTTGCCAGAGATACGCGAAGGCGCTCGGACGGTTGGGCGAATTCTATCGTCATGTGGCGAAGAAAAGCGGGACGCGCACGGCTCGGGTGGCGACGGCGCGAGCGTTGCTGACGGGCGTCTTTTATTGCCTTAAAAGAAAGGAGGCTTTTCGAGAAACCCGATGATGCGAAAAACAACAGCTCATTTTTTCCGGACACGCTCGTAAATCTCCTGGGCGCTCGACGCCCCTTCAACTGATTGAGCGGCTCGGCCTCCCATCGCTACCGTGTGCGATGTCAGCACGCATAAGTGAATGAGAGAAACTCCTTAAACTCTCGTCGATGGGATTCAAACGTCAAGGGAAGCCCGGGTGTTTCCCGCGACGCGCAGTTCAACCGCAGGCCACTCCAGGAAGAGTGCGTCCTGACAAGGGAGAGATTTATATATAAAAACCTTGCGCGGCGATTTCATAAGTGAAAATTTCGGGTTAAGCACGTCGATGAAACGGGCTGGACCATCAACGGAGTCTCCCCTTGGTTATGGGCTCTCGTCAACGACACCTGGGCCTACTTTCGTGGGGACAAAAGCCGCAGCAGCCAAGTGCCCATCGATGTTTTGGGGAAACGTTCCAGGGTGGTCTTGTCAGTGACTTTCACAGTTCCTACAACGCCAAGATCCACGGTCTTAAGCAAAAGTGTCTCGTGCACCTCTACCCGGACATTCGCGAATCCCGGGAGGACCACCCGCCTCCGGACTTTACCACTCCGGAAAAAAAGATCAAGCGGCTGCTCGCCGACGCCAAACGGTTAGCCGACCGAAACAACCGATTTTCCCCGCTCGTCTTCCTTCGTCGTGCCCAACGAATCAAGGACCGACTATTTCATTTTGCCACGGATGTTTATTCCAACAAAACATGGCAACGGCTCAGCGCGAGACTGCTCAAACATCACCACAGAATGCTCACGTTCCTGGATGTATTCGGGCTCCCCTCAGACAACAACACTGCCGAGCGCGCCATCAAGCCCCACGTCATTGTTCGTAACAGATCTTTCTAAATTCGAACCATCGCGGGCGCTGACGCACACAGTGTCCTGGCCAGTTTGCTCCAAACCCTTCTTCTCCAAAAACGCCCTGTTATGACTGAATTGGCCCGCGCGTATCTCCACCATTGGCAGAGTCGATCTCACCTCAATGATCCTCCCGCCCCTGCGCTCCTCTTCCGTCCAACAAGCCCCATCGCCTGAAATCTCCACGAGTTTTCAGTTCGGAATCAAATTCCTTCGCCCACGTTGAACCCCTTTTCTCAATCAAGATATAGGCTTCCAACCTATCATCCATCTCCCCTCTAAAATTCTCACCCAAAGACACTTTTTCTATTTCACTGTCCCCTTCGGCTAAACAGACAGGGGAAAACTCTGGCCTTGCGTAATCCTTGTTTCGGTGTATAATATCGATTATTCGATCTATTAATCGAATAATCGATATGAGAAAAGACTCCAATGAAATAAGATTGAGCGTTGCAAACAACATTCGTCGGTTGCGTCAGGAAAACCGATGGACACAGACCCGGCTGGCCCGTCTATTGGGAATTTCTCAAAATCGGTTGTCCGAAATAGAGCGCGGGCAGGGATCTTTTACGGCGGAACAATTCCTTCTTGTCCTAAAATCATTTAATGCATCGCTCAGCTCTTTTATTTCGGGGCCAGGCGCTTCTGCCGAAAAACTTCTCCAGAATGCGATTTCACGGTTAGGGGCGGGGTCCTTGCAGGAAAGTCGTGATCTCTTGCCCACTGAAAAACTTGAAACCGCCACATCTGTCATTCGCGAAGTATTGACCTCCGCCTCAAATCCGCGCCAAATTACCGCTTTGGCCCCCGTCATCGTAAATCAAATTAATCCTGCTGGTTTAAACAAATTGCGATTGGAGTTTTTGGGGGAGGGGAGAATAAATCGCCTGGGATGGCTCTTGGAAAGTGTTCTTGCGGCAATTCAGCACGAATTGCGTGAACCAAAACAAAACGGGTTCAACGGATGGGAGGATCGCTATCACGGGGCAGAGATTTTGATCGGCAACATTCTAACCTATCCAGGGTTTATCCTTCCCCGTTCAAAAAAATCGGTGGAGGAACCGTTGGAGTCAGGCGTTCTCCAAAGCCAAGAAGCATTTGAGGAAGCAAAAGTTTCCAGGGATCTGATAGCAAAAAAATGGGCGGTAGTCACACGAATAAAAACAGATGACTTTATCCACGTTTTAAAGGAGGCTCGTGAAAATAATTGACGCGTTTCTGATCGAGATTGATCGACGATGGGAAAATGAAAATTATCCAAAGACGGTTTTACGCATTATCGGATCGGCCGCCTTGCTCCTTCAGATGGAATATGATCGGGGGACGAAAGATAGCGACGTGCTTGAAACGCCGGAGATAACACCCCCGATTAAGAAAAAACTGTTGGCCTTGGCTGGAAAGGGATCCCTCCTCAGCAAGACATATCGTTTGTAATTGGATGTGGTTCCAAGTGGTCTCCCCTTTTTGCCGCAGGAAGCCTTTTACCATAAGATGGCGGGAATAAACCAGCATCTCAAACATTTTGAAATTGAGGCATTGGATGTTTCGGACGTTGTCGTATCGAAATTGAAAAGATTTAATGCCAACGACGTGAGCGACATTGCGGAGATGGTGGCGAGTCGTTGGCTCATGCATGGGGCGCTTGTGGCTCGATTTAGGAAAGCCGTTGATGGGTTTTCGATGGATGCACGGGCAGAGGACCTTCCCCTCTATGTGAAAAATCTGCACACGGTGGAGCGAGACTATTTTCGGCTACCCGCTTCGAAAATTGATTTGCCGGATTGGGTTTGATGTCATCGACTGGGACGAATTGACTCTCGCGGTAAACTTATCTGAAACTTTTCTGCGACCGTTTGGACCTACCCTGATTTTCGTGCGAATGGCAATCCATTTTCTTCTGATTTCTACCCCAACAACAACTTGATGGCGCGGCGGTTCATTTAGACACCACGATGGTGCCCGTGGCGCGACGGCCGCCCACGGTGACTTGGTAGATGTAGACGCCGCCGGGGACAGGGTTGCCGTTGGCGTCGCGGCCGTCCCAGGTCAGGCTTAAACCGGGGGCGGGGCCGGTGGTCATGTCGGCGACCCGTGCGCCGTCGGTATCGTAGAGGGTGCCGTGGGTGGGGTCCCCGTTGGGGTTGTCGAGGCGGACGACGGTGACGTCGTTACGGCCGTCGCCGTTGGGTGTGAACACGCGGGCAATGACCGATTGGACCACGTCGCTGGACTTAGAGCCCATGAGCCGATATCCCCCGGTGCGGCCAAAGCTGAACTGGGCGAGGTTGGGGGAGAGGATGCGGGCCGTTCCGGCCAAGACCCAGGCGGAGCCATTGAAGTATTCCACAGATCGTTCGCCGCTGGAAACCCCGGGGAGTGGCACGGATAATTGGGCAGAGGGGGAGAAGGTGATATTCGTTGCCGGTGCCCCGGTGACTCCATCAATCACGGCAATGTCGAGCGCGACGAGAGCGCCGTCAGTGATGGGTCGATCAGATAAGGAAATGACATGGCGGGAATTGCCGACCCCGGTTAAGAGGCCCTGGGGAGCGGTGACGGCACTGCCGAGCGTCGAAGCGTAGACATAACGGCCAGCGCCCACGTTGTCGATGACCGTGGAGGGCAGGGAGAAAAGGGTTTCGACCTCTGTGCGGAGGCGGTAGAAGCGTTCGAGCCCGGCGGCGGGGAGGGGGCCGTGGGAGGTGGCGGTGGTGCTGGCCAGAACAGCGAAGGATCCCGTGGGGGAGTTGGATTCAGAGAATTCATAGGAGACGGTGGCGCCTAAAGGCAGTGGAGACCCCAGGGCGTTGGTGGTCACAGGGTCCCAGGAATAGGTGATTCCCCCTGCCCCGGCAGACCCGCGAAAGTTGACGGGAGTGGCGGGGAGCGTGGCGGAAGTCGTGAAAGAGAGCGTGGGGGAATACCCGGAGGGAATACCGTTGTGGTTTATAGCACGAATGCGGAGGGTGTAGTTTGCCCCAGGTGTAAGGCCAGAGAGCGTGGGGGAATCCGACGTTGTGGTGAGCGCGGTAGCAAAGGAACCGCCGTCCACGGCCAATTCGATTTCAAAGGCAGTTCCTGGCGGGTTCCCGTTGATGTTAAAGGCAAGGGCCATGGAGACAGCGGTGACGGTGCCACTGGAGAGACCCGCGGGCACCGAGGCGAGTGTGACAGCTGATCCCAGTGCTGTGTCGTTACTGCAGTCGACCCCATTACATCCTTTAACAAACCCAAAGTACGTGGTGTTGGGTGTGAGCGAACTAACGCTGGCAGATAAAGACACGGTGGAGCTGGATCCGGAGACGACCAGGGGAGGATTATCGGACGCGGTGGAGACAGTAAAGGTATAAGAGGTCGCCCCCGGCGCGGTGGTCCAGGAGGCGAGAATAGCGTTGGTTCCTGAAGCGGAGATAGCGCTGGGGCTGGGCGTGGAGAAGGGGGGCACAACGCAGAGTTCTGATGTGGGGGCGGTGGGCACCCCGTCCCAACTTCGCGCCAAAACACGGAAACAGGCGGTGGTGCCGGGGCTCAAGCCAGTGATCGGTGTGCTGACCCCTGTGGTGGAAATGGCTAAGGAGAAGGAGCCGCCGGAGGCGGTAGCCTGTTCGATTTCGAAGGTTGTTCCTGTTGGATTGTTGTTGGCGGCCCAGGCCAGTGCGGTCGATGTGGAATCGAGAGTGGTTGTGGAAAGAGTGATCGGGGGATTGGCCCAGGTGACTGTGGATCCAAACGCTGTGTAAACGGAACAACCTACCCCATTACAGGCTTGAACGAATCCAAAATAGGTGGTGTTGGGAATAAGGGCAGAGACGGTTCCAGTGAGGGCAACGGTTGAGGTTCCGCCCACAACGGCTAAGGGCGGGTTGTTCGCGGACGTAGAGATGGCGTAGGCGAAACTGGCGGCGCCCAGG
>JAEURZ010000025.1 GCA_016788905.1 Elusimicrobiota bacterium | reverse complement strand
GAAAATGGGACGGGGTGGTAAAGGAAACTCGGCGCATGCGGGCCTCGCGGGAAGAGCTATTCAACGACGACGCCATTCTAGCAATCCCTTCTCAAAAATCAAAGGGTTTTCTCTTTCGGCATTTTGTATATAAATATTATTTAAAAATAAACCAACAGTCTTTTCTATGGGATCAGATCGATTTCAAGAAAGTGTTTGGTTGTTCGATTACAAATAAGATCGTCCGATGTTCCTCCAGCGACCTCAGGTTTCGCTCTGCTCAGGCAGAGGACGCTACAGCGCGAGCCAAGCGATCAAGCTGTTCCAGATGGGATCTGGGGATAACCACAGAGAAGAGAGCGCCCATCAAAATCACCAGAGCGTTTTTGAAAAGATTGGTTTTCACTCCCTCGACATTAATCATGAATCCTTTCGGGAAAACGAGGAGACATCCCGTAAATGATTCTGTTTTTATTCCCTCTGATCGCAAATGATCTTCCATATTCGCCAGGCCATATCTATCGCCAGACGTCCTATCCCCTTCCCCCTTACGTTCTAAATCAGAGAACACGTGGATTCCAGGACTACTCTGTAACCGCTTGGCCGCTTTTTGGGCTCTCTCGTCAATGGGGACGACAAGGATCTCGGCTCTGTTTTTAAGCAGATAAGGGTCCAAAACAGACCTAAGATTGCCGTTTTGAGGAACACCCGCTCCATCCAAATAAAATATGGTGAGGGGCCGTTCTCCTTCTGCTTTATTCTTTAAATCGGTTGGATTGATCACTGGTGATCCCTCCAAAGCTCTTAGCAACTGGCTCCTGGCCTGCTCAACAGTTAAGAGAATGTTTTTTTCCTGAAAAGAGTCGCTCAAGAATTCAATAAACGGATTTTTTGAACTGAGCCGGATTGCGGACTCGACAAGTTTCCTTTGATCAACGCCTAAAGTCGTTGGTGTTTCTTGAAGAAGCGCCACAAGTCCTTTTGCGGTGTTTATTTCCAATGAATTCAAAGAACCATTTTTCTCTCGTGATTTTTTTATCCCTAAAACGGCACCGACAATTATCACCATTCCAAAGAGTCCCCCTCCAACGAAAGGAAGCCATGAAAGACTCGCTCGCTCAAAGATTAAAAACCCTGCATCAATTCCAAAGACAAAAGGGGTTCCAATTAAAGACAGAACCGCAAGGGGAACAAGAAGTGCTAATAAACTTTCTCCCCGTTGTAGATTTCTATGTTTAGTTATTTTTGGCAGGGAGCCAGGCATTAACTCGCTCATATCCAAAAGATACAAATCCACTTCAAAAGGCTTGAGGCCCATCGCCATTAAACTTCTCTTCGCTTCCTCAATGGATCCCCTTTCCGAAACATATTCAGAAAAAACAGTTGAAACATCGTTCACCGATGCGGTGAGATGGGGATATTTGAGAAGAATTCTTTGCAGCACAGAGGAATGCCTTTTTTTCCATTCATATCGATAGGATTGAACGAACAACAATCGAATCGGGACAGGGAGTCTTTTGTTTAAATAAGCGATACTGTGTGAGAGCGAATTGATTTCCCATTCGACCCACCCCCCCATGCCCTTCGCAAAACGACCCAATACTTGAGAAGGACCTTCTTCACCTGACGACCCGGAACGAAAAGATGTTTCACGGAGGAAAATAAGGCTTTCCCTATGCTGTTCCTCACTCAGAGAATTCCGGTGAGCCAAATCCCGCTGGGATCGATAAACCGCTAAAAAATCCAAAAGAACGGTTTCAAAATATTGGTTAATAATTCCATGACTTTGAATAACGTCCAAACCGAATTTTTCCAGTTCAGCGGCTTTGCGATCGGCCACATCCCAATCCCCCTCCATCAATACCGGGGCCAAGACATCCCTCATCCGATCCCAAAGGCCAAAGAGAAGAACTTGTTCATTTATTAAAATTTCTCCCTTAAAAGTAGATCGGCTCAATTTCAAACGATTAATTCCCTGAAAAAGAGACATCCATTCCCTTTTCGTCATCAGTTGGTCTAGAGTTTCAAGGAACAGATAATAAACCCGAGCGTGTTCCCGTTGGGCGTCCGTGTATTGTTCGGCATATTGTTTTTGCCGTTTCAGGATCTCGTTTAGATAGGATCGGAGGAACGGCTTGGGACCTCTCTCTCTCTGAAGATGATACAGGGCCCTTTCCATCTTTTGAATATGTGGTTGAACTTCACTTAAGGCCCCCATCGCAGAAACCCTTTCGATTTCGGCAGACAGACTGTAAAAAAGGGTTGCCTGGTTTTGGACGCGCTCGTCCCGCAGGCGTAAAGCATAATTATTTAACAACCCGTTGATTTCGCTGAGTCGCGCACGCATCGGATTATTTTCCTTAAAGCGTGCCCGAACCTCGATTAAATCAAAAAGGCTTTTATTAAGGAATTCATTCAGTTCATTTAGGCTTTTTTGACCCAATTCTTGAATAGCCCTTTTGGGAACGATATCCCCATCGGAGTCAGCGTTGGCAAGGATCTCACTTAAAAAAGCGTAGGAGTGTGCGTTCGCTTCGAAACGCTCGGAAAATTGATCGTCTCGCACTATTATTTCCATACCTTCATGAAGAAGCGCCGCAAGATCGTTCGCAAAAAAGCCTATGGAATAAGAAGCCGGACGGATCCCTCGTCCCTCATGACCTGAACCAAAAGCTCTGGGCATTCCATGGGGTAAGTCCTCTGGGGAACCCGAAATCAAATTGAATTGGATGGGGATTTCAACACCCGACACCCTAACCACCGGCCTCGGCATTCGGAGAAGAGCGATTAACCTTCTGACAGGTTCCACAAGGCCCACCCGTGAAAGGGAAGCTCTTAACTTATCATTGCGGAGCGCTTCGCTAATTTGACGAGCCCATTCCGCCCGTTGAACTTGAGACGCCGGTTCGCTCGGTCGTTTTCGAAGAAATTCCAATTGACTTTTTTTCAACCCAACCCCCACAAGGTGCATGCCTACCCCGGATAAGTTCACGCCAAAACGCTCACCACTCGACCCCGAGCTTTCCATACGATACAAAGCCACCGCAAGACGAAGGGAGGATAGGGAAATGGACCCATAACGAAAAATTGCCCAAAAAGGACTTTGCCTCACTTCTTTTGCTCTTTTTAAAATTTCTGGAACATATTTTTTGTAAAACCACTTGAACCCATGGCGCGCCCCTGGACTTGAATCCACGGAAGAGATTTCGTTCGAACCTAAATCAACAGAAAAAGAGGCGGATCCCGTCGGAAAAGCGATGTCGAAAGACACGTGGTCCTGGATCATTTTTAACGCCACCAGTGCGCCTATTCCGTTGAGGCTGGAGTAGAGAAGGTTCGCCTCCGGTCCAGTGAGAAGGCCGGAGGCCGCTAGGGATAGAACCACAACCATCGCGGGAAGAAGGCCGTTAAGAACGGGTCGACTTACGGGAGCGGGAGCCAAAAAAAGTTTTTCGCCGTCGAACAATTGGTCCAGGGGCGTTTTTTCTTGGGTAAAAACAGAGAGCGCGTTTGACCCTTGAGTCGTCTCCAAGGATGTCATTCGAGGAACAAAGGAAATCACTGTCACGCCCGCGGCTGTTAGCGCGGCCGTCACACCCGCGGCGTGAAACCCTCCGGCGACGAGCAGGCCCACATCGGCATCGTTTTTCAATTGGTGAAGGAGGTTGGTCGCCAGGAGAGAATCACGGACTTGAGCCTCTTCATAAAATTTTTCGAAGGATCCGAGATCCCAGGCCGCCCCCTCTCCGTCAAAATCGAAAGCGCCTTTCGTTTCAGGCCACGATTGATAGGTGGCCCATTCTTCGGGCGTTAGGCTGAATTCCACAAGTTTTCGGGTTAAATGAATTCGCCGAGAACGGTCCAAAATGATGCGCTCTTCCGGTGTTTCCGCCAAAGACCGATACACTTGATCTTCCAATTGTTTCGTTTCGTGCAACAAGGACTCCGCTTCAATTTGACCCGCTAAAAGAACGTACCGGATGTAACGGTCCATGGATGGATACGACGAAAGATCCACCCCGGTTTCCTCGCACAAGTGTTTAAGCAGGCTGTAATAGTCGGCGTAAAGCAATTGCCCCGCCCGATAGGCCACGGTACGGGCCATCAGCTCCTCTTCGTGTTGGGGGGAAATTTGTTTGACAAGTTGATCGATAAGCGCTGCTCTTTCGCGTTCCACTTGACCAAAATCCAACGCTTTTTCGATTTCGGCCACTTGGGAAAACAAACGGAGTGAAGGGGGCACTTCATGGGCGTGGGAAAGGAGGGTCCGAACATAGTCCCCGAGAGAAGCCTTGTTTTGACGATAATCTTCGATATCCCGATCAAACTCCTTCAATCTTTTAGAAAAAACAATCCGTTTTTGATTTTCCAGTTGGTCCGCCATCTTTTGAATTCTTTTATGGTAGGGATCCGCGTGCGGGGCCGAATCCCGGTAGGCCTTGACGTTCGCGCCGTAATGGGTGGGATCATCGATCCCTTTGACGAGGGGGAGCGGGGTTTCCGCGGTGAGAAGGCCGTGAATGGGCCCGGAAATATGGTTCGCTGTTAAGAGCGCGTCGGCCGCTTGGTGCACCGCCTGAGAATCGGGAAACGTTTGCAAAGGCCGGAGATGGATCTCCCCCCACGTTCCTTCCAACCCCACCACAGTCGCCTTTCCTTCAGACACAATCTTTTGCACCACCGAACTGATTTTTCTTTGAGCCTCGGCATTCTGATGAACATCCTGTAAATACACCACCACGGGATGGGGGTGAACGGAGCGACGACCCAAAGTTATTTTTCGAATGGTCCCATGTTCGTTGGAGAGCGCACCGAAGAGAGACCTTCTGTCCTGAAAAAAGGAACGGGGAATGCTGTTGTAAACTGGGGAGGACAAAGCGAATGATCCATTGGAAGAAGGGAAGGGCGGGAAAGTCCCACTAATTTTGGCGCCCCCCCCTTGGACGGGAAGAGCCGCCAAACGCAGGGGGATCGATGATTTTCTTCGAGCCTGCTTGCCCCGTTCCGCCCAGAAATTGGATTCTGAGGAATAAGCGAAAAGACTGTTGACCCCAAAAAACAGGGCCCCCACGACAACGCTTACAACCTTATGTGTGAACGGGACCGTCATACCATGAGAAGTATACGGCACGGAGATTAAGGTGAGATTAAGAAGTTGTAAATAAGTTGTAAATTAACGCAATCCCGCCAGGGCGGTTTGAACGGTTTCGTTGAGTTGGCGAAGGGTGAAGGGTTTGGGAAGGTAGGCTTGGATCTCACGACCGATAAATTGTCGAACACGCCACTGCTCACACACCGTACACAAAATGATGGGAAGATCTGGAAACCGGTGCTTAATGGCGATGGAGGTTTCCACTCCGTTCATTCCTGGCATCCGCATATCCATGATGATAAGATCCACCGAACGCGTTTCAAGAAGCATCAGGGACTCTTCTCCCGAAGATACCGCGAGGACCTCAAGCCCTTGGGATTCCAACTCTTCCCGCATCACATCCTGAATCGCTGGTTCATCTTCCACTACAAGAACCACTCCGACAGCGTGCGTCATGGGCAGATCAAATCCTCGCGGGATTCCCAGAGGGATTAGCTTTCAAGGGTATCGTGGGTAACAGGATCCACGTGGACCCCTTGGCTTTTCAACCAGGCGATGGCGGCGTCCAAAGTGGGTTCGTCGCCTTCCAACTCGAGCACGCTCTCCCCCGTTTTTTCCGTTATTTTCGCCCGCCGGACGTTAAAAACGATATCGAACTTTTTAGACATTTCCCAGGTAATGGGCTTCTGCACCATGTCTGTTTCAAAAACCAAATGCACCCGCCTCTTCAAACGCGCCCCCACTTAAAGACCCCCGGCGATTGCAGGAACGATGCTCACCTCAGCCCCCGCCTCAACCACCGTCTTAGCACCCTCTTTAAAACGAATGTCCTCTCCGTTCACGAACACATTAATGAATCGTCGGATTTGACCGGTCTCATCACAAAGACGCTCTTTAAGACCGGGATAGTTCTTTTCCAAACCAGCGATCAGATCCGCCACGGTCTCTCCATCAACTTCAACGACAGCTTGGTCTTTGGTTAATCGGCGAAGTGGGGCGGGGATACGAACTTTTGCGGCCATAAGCGAATTCTCCTTGTGCAACCTACGGGTGAAGGGGAGACGCTTGGGTCACCCGTTCAAAAAGCTGTCGAAATTCCTCCAAACGAGGCGAAATCTCGTTCATGGGAGACGTCCGACCCGTCACCGCCTCGATCGTCTTCAATCCATTTCCGGTGATGTAGGCCACCACCAGCTCGTCGGCAGAAATGATACCAGTCCGCGCAAGTTTTTTCAACACAGCCGTCGTCACGCCACCCGCCGTTTCCGTAAAAATTCCTTCCGTCCGGGCGAGCAGACGAATCCCTTCAATAATTTCCTCATCGGTGGCGGTGTCCGCCCCCCCATGCGTGTCGTGAACAATCCGGGCGGCGTAGGGCCCGTCAGCCGGGTTCCCGATGGCCAACGATTTCGCAATGGTTTTGGGCCGGACCGGCCGAACGATATCGGTCTTCTCGCGAATGGCCGTGACCACGGGGGAGCATCCCTCCGCCTGGGCCACCGACATTTTTGTTTTATGTTTGGGAATTAAGCCGATGAGTTCCAACTCTTTAAACCCCTTGTGAATTTTGGTCAACAACGAACCGCTTGCGGCCGGAACCACACAATGGTCCGGGGCACGCCACCCCAACTGTTCAGCCACTTCAAAAGCCAAAGTCTTGGACCCTTCGGAATAATAAGGACGGATGTTCACGTTCACGAAAGCCCACTTGTAGGTGTCGGCCACTTCGGCACAGAGGCGATTAACTTCGTCATAATTTCCGTGGACACCCACGATCACCGGATCATAAATCCCCGCCCCGATCACTTTTCCCGTTTCCAGGTCGGCGGGCATAAACACAAAAGTTTTAAACCCAGCGGCGGCCCCGTAGGCGGCCACGGACCCGGCCAAATTCCCCGTGGAAGCGCAGGCCACCGTATCAAACCCCAATTCCCGCGCCCGGGAGAGGGCCACGCTCACCACCCGGTCTTTGAAAGAATAGGTGGGATTGACCGCGTCGTTTTTAATAAAGAGGTTGGACAACCCCAATTCCTTCCCTAACCGACGGGCGTGAAACAAGGGGGTCATCCCTTCGTGAATGGAAATGACGTTATCGGTCTCCACGGGGAGCAGATCCCAATACCGCCAAAGAGTATGGGGGCCAGACTCAATCTTTCCGTGCGTTAAAGATCGTTTTATGAAATCGTAATTGTAATCGACTTCCAGGGGTCCAAAACAAAATTCACAAACGTGAATGGCCTGAGCCGGATAGAGCCGTGAACACTCTTTGCATTTCAAACCTTTAATTTTTTGGGACATCGTTCGTCTCCCGCTAAAGAAACAATTTTTCTTTCAGTAATTTCTGTACGGTCTGAGGGTTGGCGCGCCCCCCTGACTTTTTCATCACCTGACCCACCAAAGAACCGATCGCTCCCGCTTTCCCCCCTTGAATATCGGCCACCACTTTGGGGTTGGCGGCCACCACATCGTTCACCCAACGGGTGATCTCACCCAAATCTTCCACCTGAACAAGCCCCTTGGCTTTAACGATGCTCTCGGGGTCGCCCCCTTCCGTGAACATGTGATCAAAAACAGATTTCGCCGCCTTACTGTTGACAACACCCTTGAGGATCAACCGAACCAGATCCGCCAAATGGTCGGGAGAAATGGGGGATTCCTCTAGGGACTTTCGCTGAGCGTTCAGCCGGCCCAAAAGTTCCGTCGTGAGCCAATTGGAAAGAGGTTTTGCCGCCGAAGCACGGTCTCCCGCGTCAAACCGCGCCAGGGCGGAAGCAAAGAAATCCGCCAAGTTTTTTTCCGCCGTCAACACACCCGCGTCATAGGGAGAAAGCCCCAACTCTGTTTCGTACCGCACCCGTCGAACTTCGGGAAGTTCAGGAAGAGATTTCCTCAACGATTCCAAATACTCTTTCGAAAGTTCCAGGGGAACCAGATCCGGGTCCGGAAAATAACGATAGTCGTGGGCCTCTTCTTTCGAACGCATGGACTGCGTGGTGGCCAAGTCCTGACTCCAAAGACGAGTTTCCTGAACCACCCGCCCCCCGCTCTCCACCAAGGCGGTTTGCCGGGCCACTTCGTGAGCGATGGCGTCCCGCACGCTCCGTAAGGAATTCATATTTTTAACTTCCGCCCGCGTTCCAAGGACCGCTTGCCCAACGGGCCGGATGGAAACGTTGGCGTCGCACCGCATGGACCCTTTTTCCATATCGCAGTCGGACACCCCCACATACCGGAGGAGGGTGCGCAGTCGTTCCAAATAGTCGCTAGCTTCTTCGGGGGAACGCAAATCGGGCTCGGACACGATTTCCATCAAAGGCACACCGGTCCGGTTCAAATCCACCAACGAATAGTCGAGGGCCCGGTTGCCAACGGCATGCAACAGTTTCCCAGCGTCCTCTTCCAAGTGGATCCGTTGAATGCGAATGGTTTTCTTTTTACCCGCCTCGGGCTCAATGGCCAAACGCCCCTCAAGGGCCAAGGGAAGATCGCTTTGGGAAATTTGATAGTTTTTGGGAAGGTCCGGATAAAAATATTGCTTCCGGGCAAACACCGACCGCTCGTTGATGCGACACCCCAAGGCCAAGGCCGCGAGCACCAATCCCTCAACGGCCTGCTTGTTAAGCACAGGAAGAACCCCGGGATACCCACAACACACCGGACAAATTTGCGTGTTGGGATCCGCCCCAAACGTGGTTGGGCAGGAACAGAAAATTTTACTGTTGGTTTTAAGCTGAACGTGAACTTCCAGCCCAATCACCGTCTCATACGTGGTCACGCGTGAACCCCTTTTCCAATCCGTTCAAGAATTTTAATGTCCGACCCGTAGGTCACCAAACTTTTGGCTTCGAACAGGGAACTCCACCGACAATCGATCACTTCTTCGGGGTCCCATTCACCCGTTCGATCCAAGGCTTCCATTCGGAACCAATGGACCGTTTTCATCACCACCTTCCCCTTCCGCGTAAATGGATATTCCACATCCATCAGGGGCCCCAGGATCCGACAGCGCCAACCCGTTTCTTCCAGGACCTCACGGAGAGCGGCCGTTTCCGCCGTTTCTCCTTTTTCCAAGTGCCCTTTTGGAAACGTCCACACCACATGCCCCTGCTTGTTCTTGACCTTAATCAACAACACCCCGGCCGGCCCCATCACAACACCGCCGGCGGAAACCTCCCGCTCTAGAGGCCTGGAGGTGTCGGGGGTGTTCGGGTCCATGGGGAAGCCTTTTCAAAAGCGTTAGCGGCCGCAAAAAGGGTTTCTTCATCGAAGGGCTTGCCCAAAAGCTGTAACCCGATAGGCAAACTATTTGACGTCAATCCGCAGGGAATGGACATTCCCGGCAACCCCGCCAAATTGCACGAAATCGTAAAAACATCCGAAAGATACATTTGAAGCGGATCCTCGGACTTCTCGCCAGCCTTAAACGCCGCGGTGGGCGCTGTGGGGGTGGCCACCACATCAACGGTTTCAAAGGCCCGGTCAAAATCCTGCTTGATCAAGGTTCGAACTTTCTGCGCCTTCAAGTAGTAGGCGTCGTAATATCCGGACGAAAGCGCGTAGGTTCCCAACATAATCCGACGTTTCACTTCCGGGCCAAACCCCTCGTCCCGGGAAAATTCATATTGCTGAAGCAGGTTTTCCGCTCGCGGAGACCGATAGCCGTAGCGAACCCCATCAAACCGAGCCAAGTTCGCGCTGGCTTCGGAAGGAGCGAGAACGTAATAAACCGACAGCCCCGCGTCCGTGTGGGGCAGAGACACTTCCTTCACCGTGGCCCCTAAGGATTCCAAGACCGCCACCGCCTGGCGAACCGCCTTCTCCACTTCCGGATCCATTCCGTCAATAAAATATTCTTTCGGCAACCCAATCCGCAACCCTTTCACCCCGCGCCCTAACGCCGCAGAGTAGTCCGGCACCGGCAGGTTCGCGGAGGTGGAATCTTTAGGGTCATGGCCCGCAAGAACCTGCAAAAGGAGAGCCGCGTCAGGCACGTTGCTGGAAAAGGGGCCAATCTGATCCAAGGACGAGGCAAAAGCCACCAAACCAAAACGGGACACCCGCCCATAGGTCGGCTTCAACCCCACCACGCCACAGAGGGCGGCCGGTTGACGAATGGATCCCCCCGTGTCCGATCCCAGCGCGAGGGGCGCCATCCGGGCGGCGACCGCCGCGGCACTTCCGCCGGAGGACCCGCCCGGCACACGGTCCGTGTCCCAAGGGTTCCGCGTCGTATGAAACGCTGAATTTTCGGTGGAAGACCCCATGGCAAACTCGTCCAGATTGGTCTTTCCCAGGAAAACTGCCCCAGCTTTTCGCAAGGAAGAAATCACCGAAGCGTCATAATTGGCGGTGAAATTCTCAAGGATTTTCGAAGCGCAGGTGGTTCGGGTTCCTTCAACCAACATATTGTCTTTTACGGCGATAGGAACACCTGCCAGAGGACCAAGATTTTTCCCCGCGCGCACCTGCTTGTCCACCGCATCCGCCTGAAGAAGGGCCGCTTCTTCTGAAAAACTGATGAACGCCTTGATGGACTTATCCCACTTCTTGGCACGGTCTAAAAAGGAAACCGTGACCTCCCGGGCGGAGATCTCTTTCGCTTTCACCCGACGAGCAATCTCCGTGGCGGACAGTGTCGAAAGAGTCACTCGATCACCTTCTTCACTTTAAAGTAGGACTCTTCCCGATCCGGCGCGTTGTCTAAAATGGAAGAAGGATTGGGAAACAACCGAGCCTCATCCTCACGCCAAACATTGGCGAGGGGGATCACGTGGGTGGTCGCCGATGTCGTTTGAGTTTCGTATTTAGAAAGGGTTTGGATGTGATCCAAAATCCGCCCCAATTGCCCCAAATAACGGGCCCGTTCCTCGTCGGTCAAAGCCAGGCGGGCCAGGCGCGCCACATGGTTCACTTCTTTTTCAGTCAGAGACATGGGATGGATTTTATCAGATCTTGACCTCCTTTGCCTTGAATTTGGAACTATGGGATTACTCCAGAATAATTAGTCAGACCATGGAATAGAATGAAAAATCCGGCTTTCCCCATTCACATTTTTTTGACCATACTCTTCACACCCAACTGAAAGTTCAGGTTAATGTTTAAGACGATGATCAGGTCTCTTATCTACTGGAAAGTGAAAAGAAAAAGGTGGTCCCTTTCCCCACTTCGCTTTCCACCCACACCCGCCCACAGTGAGCGTCCATGACACTTTTAACGCTGGCGAGCCCCAAGCCAGCCAGTCCTTTTTTCGCGGGGTTCAGTTGGGTTCGCGGCTCAAAAAGAAGAGGCAAATCCTCGGCTTTGATTCCCGGGCCTGAATCCTCCACAAAGCCAATGAACGTATTCTTCTCCACCCGATACCCCAGATTTAGTGATCCACCCCGAGGAGTGTATCGCAGGGCGTTTTCCATGAGGTTGGCGATCACACGGTATTCGATGAGCGTGGCATCACACTTTACCAACTGTCGTTTGTCAGGCCTATCCACTTTAAAATCAATCCCTTTTTCCTTCGCCAGAGGGGAAAATCGATCTTGACTTCGAGCGTAGACCGACGTTAAAGGTGACAACTGAAATTCGTTTGGGTCTCCCCCCGCTTGGTCAATAAAGTTTTTGAGATTTTTGGCGACGAAGGCCGCGTCTTCCGCGGCCAGGGATAAGGCGTCCCGCACGGCCCCCGCCAAGGGACCGAAATCCCCCCGGAGGGCCTTCGCCACATTAAGTAATCCACCCTTAGGCCCGAAGGGTTTATAAAGATCGTGGGCCCAAAAGGCACTTTCCTGTCCACGGGCCTGCCCCGCCAATACCGCGGCCAACGCGTATTGGGCCGACCGGGACAGATTTGAAAAAGCTTGAACATCCGATTGATTGTAAATTTCCCCCGACGCTTTGGGCCCCAGACACGCCAAGGCATACAATTGCCCGTTCCAAAAGAGTGGGGCCAGGGCACAAGCATGGATAAAGCGTAAATCATCCAGTTCAACCCGCTGGGAGCGTAGGGAAAGTGCCTCCAGAGGCTCCATCAAAAGGCATTGCTGAGTCGATTCCAATTGTTTGACCACAGGGCTATCGAACGGCAAAGAGAGCAGGCCCATTTCGCCCGGCGTCAGCCCAACACCAGCCTTAATCAGAAACGATTCCATCTCTTCTTGGCGAAGCAAGACGCTGGCCGAACGTGCTCCAAACATCTCTTGCCCAGCGCGCACCACCCGCCGAGCCCATTCGTTCACATTCCGAGCCTCCTCCACGATGATCACCTCCCGTGCCAAGACATCCGGGCGAACGAACTTATTCCGAAGAACAGGGAAGCGGTCCACAAGGCCAAAAATACGGGTGTGCCATTTCATGTATAAGGGGGGCGCCAGGGCAACAACGGTAAAGGTCCAGAGAGCCACAATAATCCCCGCCCCCAAACTCCAAAGGACAAAACCCGTTGGAAGTCCAAGGAGTGCCCCGAAAAGGGAATGGGCGAGAAACCGGCGAAGGAGTTCGTTCATATCCCGGCTTGGGTTCCAGAGCCCAAAAAAAATACAGATCGCGTGAAAGAGAACGAGAAGGTCATGGGGAAAAGGTTCACGCCCGGTAAATGCGGAGTGGAAATGAAGGCCAGCCCCAACATAGGCCACAAAGAAGCCGAGGGTAAAATACTTCAGTTTGTTTCGCTCGATCCCTTCAAGAGACCGATGTCCCGCGGCCAAAGGCAAAAAGGCGAGACCCATCCCCAACAACAAATGGGCAACAAAGTAACCGAAGAACGGACCTGGCAGAACAGAATGCATTCCCCCCACATCCTGAACCCCTAAAATAAATTCTGGATGGAAGGACGTTATGGAAAAGACAACACTAGCGACTCCAACCCATCGAGCAAACCAAATAAAAGCACGGGGGGGGGAAGGGAGAAGGTCCAACACAAGACGACAAAACGCAAAGGGAACCCAAGCGGCAACAGCGTAAATAATCTGAGCGACAAGAGTGCCCGTGGCGTTGTCGTCAGACCAACTCGTGGAAAAAGAAAAGGAGGTCCAAACCGCGGCCAGGAAAAGGATTCGAGCCAGGCTGGCTCGTTCGGGTCGGCCCCGGGACCGCCGAAGGGAATAAAACCCCACAGCGGCGCAAACCACGGCCGCCGCCAACGAAAGCGGGTAATGCTGAAAGACAAACGGCCAGGACAAAAGCGTCTCCCACCTAAACAGATTCGATCAATAAGGTCCGGTCACAGCAAAAAGCGACAAAGTCCCTCTACTTGGTTTTCAGGTGCGCCATCACACGATTGACGAGTTCCATGACCGCGTCTTCGAAAATTTTAGGAAGACCGCTGGGAGAACTTTTCAAGACGTTCGCGACAGAAAGGATCAGACGTTCCGGGATTGTAAAATCGTCTCCGTCATATTTCTTAACGATAGTGGATTCCACCGGAGCCTCTTTCGCTATTGTGAGCTCCACCAATTCCCACTCAGACGCCAGGGAAGAAGGGGTCTCTTCACCGGATTGAGAAGTGAAGGGGACAACCGGAATCGATTTCAGTTTAGCGTCCATGCCCATTTTCCGAAACAGTTGGGGACCGCTCATCCCGGGCAACCGAAAATCTAAAATCATCACGTCTGGCCTGGCCCCCGCGGTTAACTTTCCCAAGGCCTCTTCCGCGTTGCCAAAAACAAGGACATCGCAACCCAAACGCGAAAAAATTTCCACCAACGTTTTTTGCATTTCTAAACTATCTTCAATCGCCCAAATGACCGGGGATTTCATGCTTCCCCTCCATCAACTTGATTTCCTGTCCCGCCACCTGCCATCACAATTCTGTATGAAAATCGGTTTTTTGTCCATAGACTATCCGTTCACCTCATCCCCCGCGGGTTTCCCTTCGGAAAAGGCACGCGTCAAGCGGTATAAGAATGTAACCATGGGGTGATTCGTTGTGCGGTCTAAAAGGTAACCGAGACAGAACCTCCTTTGGGTTGGATTTGGTTTTTAATTCGAGCCTTCGTTTCGATCTGGCGGAGTCTTTTTCTAAGACGTGCATTCTTTCGACTAAAGCTGAAGTTTCTCCAAGGGGACCGCGTCTTTGGCGGTTGGTTTTGGGATGATTGTGAGCCCATACGAGTGAGGGGGCTTGCGGTAAGGCCCTCTTTGTTTAGCGAAACGCGTTGGGAAGCAAGAGGGATCAAACGGGCGATTTTCCGGTCAATGGATTGTGAGAGTTCAAACGGATCCAGGGAGGCCTGGAGGAGCCGGAGTTCCTTCATTTTGGCGCGATGATATTTTCCGGAATCCAAGACGCGTTGGAAGGGCGTCTTCGGGGTGTCATAGGTCCGAACTGTTTTTGAGCCCACATGCTTTTTCTCTTTGAGCTTCATGGACGGTTGAAAAAAGTTCTGAAACGTACGGAGCTCATTGGAGTAAAGGTCGTTCATCAGTGCCAAGGCGTCTTCAGTTTCATAGCGGTTCCAGCCAAAGATCTGCCGGACGTGGGTCCAGTTTTTCTGTTCAATGTAGGCGTTGTCGTTTTTCCGATAGGCACGGCCGCGGGTGAAATCGATGCCGGGGCGTTGGGCCTGACAATAGCGAAGGAGTTGCCAGTTGATGAATTCATCGCCATTGTCTGAATCGATGCCACGTAGACGGAAAGGCAAGGCGTCGCGGATCTCACGCATTTTGTCCAAGACGCCGGTTTGTCCTTTGCCCATCACGGCGCGCCGTTCGGTCCAGCCGGTCTGAATGTCGGTGGTGTCAAGGCTGAATATGAATTGTCCCTCATTTGAATTTCCGCAATGAGCGACGAGATCTATTTCTATAAACCCGGGCTGACGGATATCCCAGTTCGAGGTGCGTATGGGGATCATGCTTTTTAAGAGGGAGCCTGGGCGGGTGGTGCAGTAGATCCGTTTTTTGAGAGTCCTCTTTTTCACGCGCAAGCGTTCATCAAGTTGCCGCGCACTGATCCCCAAAAGTTCTTGTTCCACCTGAGTAGAGACCGAGAGGCGTTTTTTAAGTGCCGGGAGCCACAGGGGCAAGGCTTCCTTCAATCGTTGTCCACACAAGTGGCCGGAGGCTTTCCAGATGATTTCCGCCATGTGGAGACATTCCTGGCTATAAAGGAACCCTCTCTGTCGTCGCCGGGGGATGTGACCTTTTGCTGGGGGATCCCCGTTGAGTTTTCGAATCGCGTATTTGCGGTTGTATTTACAGACCTGGCAGAATTCATTGAGGATCGTTTTCTTCTCATCCTTGTCGCCTTTGTGGTAACGATGATAGACAGCTTCGAGATATTCCATCTTTGATTTTAAGCTCGGCATGACCCCTCCTCTTTGCAGAGGCAGGGTTACATTTTTAACCGCAGAACACCCTTTTTCAGGGTTACATTATAGACCGCTCAATTCGAGGCATTCCAATGCCTTGAGGGTTATCCTATACTTGGAGGATAGCGACCCCAGGGTTGGTTCCAGGAGGACACCGAATGCTTAGATCCCATCACGTTAGTTTATTGTTCATGACTTTAGGAGCCCTGGTGGGATGCACAAACCCCTACCGGGCGAATTTTATTTCGATGGAAGACCGGATCCCTCCTTGGATTCAAAACCGTTTCACTCCCCCCTCCAAACAACCGCGCCTCCAGTATTCCGAAGACAGTTTAAGCGATAAATGGAAACTCTTTGAGCAGGGGTATTTCATGGTGGGCTATTCAAAATTCGATGGCAAGCGAATGGATGATTCGTTGGCCCTGACCAAAGCCAAATCAATTGGAGCCAACCTTGTTCTCATCGAAAAAAAGTTCTCTAAAACCATGATGGAAACCGTGGCCATGACCCAGTGGACCCCGCGAACCACCACCGAAATCCGGGATGACACTACCGTTTCCGGCCCCAAGGGCAAACGTGACGTGTCCCGACGGACCGAAATTCGCACGGGAGGCGACCCCCAAGTAACCTACGTCCCGAAACGGGTCGACTATTTTGAATACGTGGCCACTTTTTGGCGTAAAGTCGATACGATTATTTTCGGGGCGTTTGTGACGGGGTTACCGGACGAAATGAAAAAGAGCCTCCAGACCAACAGGGGGCTCATCGTTCGAAATATAGTGATTGATTCCCCCGCCTACCAGGCCGACCTCCTGAAAGACGACATCATCCTGGAAGTCAACGGTGTCCAAGTTCCCGGAATGCAAAAGTTCTACGAGAATATGAACACCATGGCCGGGCAAGAGGTGGTATTGACTGTTCTTCGAGGATCGCAAACGATAACCAAACGGGTTAAACTAAACCGGTAAAACGAGACAAGGAGATCCCGCTCTATTTTTTAGCGGGCTTTTTTACGAACAAAAAAGTGCAGGTCGTAGACCGCTCCCACGCGGCACTTCCGCTCGCGCGGTCGCGGGGACTACGGACAACCTTTTTTGGGGGGAGATTTCGAGTTTACCTCAGAGGGAAGTATTTCAACGCAATTATTCTCGAATCCTCCCTCAATAATCACCTCGGTTCTGTTTTCGGTCCAATAACCCCGGGTGATGTTATAGAATAGGGGTGATTTCAGTGATTGACTAATAACGGGGATTTGAAACATGGCTATGGAGGGAGCTGTTCAAGATAGTCTGACCCAGGAGTTGGACCGACTGCGGCGGGAAAATGCGGAATTGCGGAGTCGACTGGGGTTACCGGCGGTTCCCACACTTCCGGTCCCTGAGGATATATCTCCAATAATGCCTTCGGTTACAAAGGTTCCTCCCCCTCCGATGACTTCAAAGAAAAACCTTTCCCCCCTCACGATCCTTCGGGAAACCTTTGGGTATGAAAGTTTTCGCCCTGGACAGGAGAAAATCATTAACGCCGTCTTGGCGGGTCGAGATTGCATTGCGGTGATGCCGACCGGCGCAGGGAAATCACTCACCTTCCAACTCCCGGCGAAAATTCTGAACGGGCCGACACTCGTCATTTCCCCCCTCATTTCCCTCATGAAAGACCAGGTGGATGCCCTTCTCTTGAAAGGCTTTCGGGCCACCATCATCAATTCCACCGTATCGTTTGAAGAACGACGAACCCGCTTGGGCGGTCTGCGCCGTAGGGAATGGGATTTGCTTTACCTGGCCCCGGAAGCCCTGGAAGGCACCCTTCGGGACTTTCTTCAAGGGTGCCCGATCAAACTCGTGGTGGTGGATGAAGCCCATTGCATCAGTTCCTGGGGCCACGATTTTCGCCCAGCGTACAGAAAACTCTCTGGCCTAAAGGCCCAGTTAGGTGACGTGCCCATTTTGGCGCTCACCGCCACCGCCACCCGGAAAGTGGCGGTGGACATTATTCGTCAGTTGGGGATGACCAAACCCGAAGGGTTTAAGGGAACCTTCTTCCGCCAAAATTTGAGGATCATTTGCCAAAAGAAAGGCGCCGGGCGGGATCTTCGGGGCGAAATCGTGGATTACTTGCGTCGGCGAAATGGCGAAAGCGGCATCATCTATTGCATGACCCGAAAAAACGTCGAATCCCTGGCGGAACATCTTCGAAGCAAAGGCATTCAGGCGGAACCCTACCACGCGGGGATGTCCGACAAAGCCCGCGCCCGGGTGCAGGACAATTTTTTATCGGGGAAGACCCCCGTCACGGTGGCCACCATCGCCTTCGGAATGGGCATCGACAAACCCAACGTTCGGTTCGTCATTCACCGGGAAATGCCTCGGTCCATCGAAAGTTACGTCCAGGAAATCGGGCGGGCCGGACGGGACGGCAACCCCTCTGACTGCCTGCTCTTCTACTCCTGGGCCGACGTCATGGCCTACGATGGGTTTCCAACGGAAACCAATGACGCCACCATTGCGGCGGAGATGAACCAACGCTCCCGGGACATGTTCCGCTGGGCCGACCGTCCCTTTTGCCGCCACCGGGGCCTCGCCGCCCATTTCGACGAAGACATGGAGAATTGCGAAATCTCCTGCGACATCTGCAGACAAGACACCTGGGACAGCGCCCGAACCCAACTCCCCCCCCCATCCCACTCCGTTGCCCCCCTGGAACATATCCCTCGTGGAACCACTGCCCGGAAAAAGGGACCTAAAAATGCTCGCAACCCCGTTCCAGAAGCCGTCCGCGGTGGCCGGCTGTACGACCAACTCCGTGCCCTTCGACTCAAAATTGCCTACGAAAAGAATCTCCCAGCCTTCGTCATTTTCCACGACGCCGTTCTGGCCCGCCTTGCCGCCGAGCGCCCCAAAACCCTTGAAGAAATGGGGGGAATCTCCGGTATAGGCCCCGCCAAACTAGCCCAATACGGGGACCGTATCCTGAAGGTTCTTAGCGAGGGGTAATCTTTTAGCTTAAAGGAAGGTGTTTGGATGAGAAGCCGCCAGATATCCCATGGTCGTTCGAATTGGCCAACCGCGCTCAGGGCAGAAATTGACCAACTTTTGACTATCAAATTCATCAAAGAAGACCAGGTGTACCGCTATTCGGAAAAATTAGATGTCATGCTCGAAAAGATCAATAACTACGGAGGAGTATTCCCTGAGGAGGCCCTTGACCTCGTTTTGTTTTTTGTTAAGGAAATCCCACGCGTGTTTAACAACGTACAGGACGAATGCGAATTATCAATGTTTTGTTACGATCTCGCGGAGTCCGCGTTCGCGTTGACGAAGGTCTCCGGGCGCCCCCTTCAACACACGGTGGCGGCGCTTGTTGACGCGTATCTCGCCGATGCGGGAGAAACGTGCCGCTTTGACGACGTTCCGGAGATTCTGAGCGAATTGAAATTCAATAAAATAAATCGATTGGCCATAGCGAAGGTTCTTTATTATTATGCCACGAAAGCGAGAGATCACGAATTGATAACTTTAAAAACTTTGGCCGATACGTTTTCAAGCTCAGTTATCAAAAGGAAGATACATGAAAAATCATCCCAAGAAAAACAAAGTCAACTCTTCTGACATTTATCAACTTAAGATCGTTCTTACCGGTAGCCATCCGCCCATATGGCGGCGGTTGGTTATGCCCGGATCCATTAGGTTAAGCCAGCTCCACCACGTCTTTCAGGAAACCATGGGCTGGACGGATTCCCACTTGCACGATTTCTTGATTGAGAAAAAACGATACAGTGCCCCGGATCCTGAATTTGATTCGGTCCCAGTCTATTCAGAATACACCCACCGGCTAAGCGACGTGGCCCCCAAAAAGGGAATGACGTTTTCCTATGATTACGATCCTGGAGATGGATGGGAGCACAAAGTCCTGGTGGAAAACATTTCGCCTGCGGTAAAAAAGCTCAACCATCCCATGTGCCTGGACGGAGAGCGCGCTTGCCCACCCGAAGACTGCGGGGGAATGGGCGGTTATGAAGAGCTCCTCGAAACCTTGAAAGGGCCCGACAATGAGGAGCGCCGCGAATTGGAGAATTGGCTCGGCGAAGATTTTGACCCTGAAACATTTTTGCTCACAGAGACCAACAAAATTCTCGCGAAGATGAGACTCTAAAGGGAACCATTCGGTCGATTCGTCGATCGACACCGTCCCTCGAAATCCAAAAATGGGCCCCAGGAGAAAAACCCTATGCCCTCGCGGCCAACAGGCTCGTCATCCCTTGGGACGCCTTAGCTGCTTCAAAAGTTATAAAATAGATCCGTTCCTAGAAAATCTGTTTTGGGTTTCATTTGCTCGTCTCCTGGAGACATATGACTTCCACACCCGAACGACGTCTTAAAGATAAGAAAATCGGTGAAATCATCAACCCCCGATTGATCCAGGCCGCGCCCATTATTTCCATTGGTCGAGCCGTGGAGATCATGCGGGAAAACAACTCCGCCTACATTGTCGTTTCCGAGAAGAAACGCGTGGTGGGCATGTTCACCGAATCGGATATCTCCCAAAAGATTTTCAACAAAGACGTGGACTGGGCTCAGCCCATCCGTGAATTCATGTCGGTGGACCCCGTGGTGCTCCGCCAAGACGACCCCGTGGGCCGCGCCGTGGAATTGATGGCCGAAAACGATTGCTACCACATTCCCCTCGTCAATGAAAAACAAGAACTGGTGAACGTGCTCAGCGTTCGAACTCTGATCCGTTTTTTAGCGGAATTTTATCCGGCGGAGGTGTACAACATCCCGCCGAACCCCCACCAAATCGCGCCCCGGGCGGAGGGCGGATGACCCCTTCGAAACCAACAAAAACCATTCCCACTGTCATCGTCCGCTTCGCTGGCGATTCAGGGGACGGCATGCAGTTAACCGGCGACCAGTTCACCGACACCACCGCCGCCATGGGGAATGATTTTTCCACGATCCCCGATTTCCCCGCGGAAATCCGCGCGCCCGCGGGCACACTGCCCGGCGTGTCCAGTTTTCAGCTCCAGTTCTCGGACGACCCGGTGTTTACCCCTGGGGACCGCGCCGACGTCCTCATTGCCATGAACCCCGCCGCTCTGAAGGTGAACCTCCACCAGGTCAAGAAAGGCGGCCTGCTCATTTTGAACGAAAACGCCTTTGATAAAGTTGGGTGGGAAAAAGCCGCCTATTCCTCCAACCCTTTAGAGGACGGAAGCCTGCGGGACTGGCAGGTGCTCAAGGTTCCCCTGGCGGACCTCACCTTAAACGCGCTCCAAGATCATCCTCTTCGCGCGTCCGAAAAAGATCGCTGCAAAAACTTCTTTGCCCTGGGCCTCATGTTTTGGCTGTACGACCGGAACATGGAGCACACGATCGCGTGGATCTCCGAGAAGTTTTCCAAGAAACCGGAATTCGTGAACGCCAACATTGCCGCTTTAAAAGCAGGGTACAACCACGCGGACATCACAGAAATGTTACCCACGCGCTATGAGGTGCGTAAATCAAAACTCGAACCCGGCACCTATCGAAAAATCACGGGAAATGAAGCCACCGCTTTGGGCCTGATCGCGGCCGCCGAACTGTCCGGGAAAACACTTTTTTATGGTTCCTACCCCATCACTCCGGCCTCCGGCATATTGGAAGGGCTTTCCAAACATAAAGAATTTGGAGTTAAAACCTTTCAAGCGGAGGACGAAATTGCGGCCATCGGGTCCGCCATCGGGGCCAGTTTCGGTGGTGCCCTAGGGGTGACCGGAACGTCCGGCCCTGGACTGTGCTTAAAATCAGAAGCGCTCAATTTGGCTATTATTACGGAACTTCCGTTGGTGGTGGTTAACGTCCAGAGAACGGGCCCCTCCACCGGGATGCCGACAAAAACCGAACAAACCGACCTTTTGCAAGTTCTCTTTGGCCGGAACGGGGAATCCCCCCTCTGTGTGGTCGCCCCCCAAAGCCCGGCTCATTCTTTTGCATTGGCCGTGGAAGCCTGTCGAATTGCGCTCACCCACATGACCCCTGTCGTTTTACTGTCGGACGGCTACCTGGCCAACAGTTCCGAACCCTGGAAACTTCCAGAGGTCAAGGATCTCCCTAAAATCGTCGTGACCCACCCCGTCGAGGGAAAGGGGAAGTTTTCTCCCTACGCCCGAGACCCGAAGACCTTGGCCCGCCCCTGGGCGATCCCTGGGACTGCCGGACTGGAACATCGGATTGGCGGCTTGGAAAAACAGGACGTGACCGGAACGGTCAGCTACGACCCCGACAACCACGAAAAAATGGTTCGACTCCGAGCGGAGAAAGTGGCCCGCATCGCGGACGATATCCCCCCTTTATATGTGCGCGGGCCCGCCCGGGGAAAAGTGCTGGTGCTCGGGTGGGGATCCACCCACGGCGCCATCCACGCGGCTGTGGACGAAATCAACAAGAGTGGAAAAGGCCCCGTGGCCCAGGCCCATCTCCACTATTTGAACCCCCTTCCGAAGAACACCCGAGACGTGTTCATGAGTTTTGAAAAGATTTTGGTGCCTGAACTGAACAGCGGCCAACTCCTCATGATTCTTCGACATTTGTTCCCGGCCATTGCGGAACGGTTCATGGGATTTAACCGGATCAAAGGGATTCCCTTTTTCGTGGCGGACATACGTCAAGGGATTGAGGAGGTGCTCGAATGGAAGTGAATCCTCTCCTCGCGGAAACCCGGCCCCCTTACACCAAAAACGATTTCGTTTCTGGGGCGGAAGTCCGGTGGTGCCCTGGATGTGGTGATTACTCTATCTTGGGCACCATGCAGCAAACCCTGGCCAAGTTTTCGATCCCCCGGGAAAACTACGTGTTTGTTTCGGGAATCGGATGTTCCTCTCGGTTTCCCTATTACATGAAGACCTACGGGTTTCACACCATCCACGGCCGTGCACCGACCGTCGCCACGGGCCTGCGTTGCGTGAACAAAGACCTATCCATTTGGGTGATCACGGGGGACGGGGATGGCCTTTCCATTGGCGGCAACCATATTCTCCATGCCATGCGCCGGAACCTGAACTTCAATATTCTGCTCGTGAACAACCAAATTTATGGGCTCACCAAGGGACAATATTCTCCCACCTCCCCAACGGGGAAAGTGACGAAATCTTCCCCCTATGGGTCCATCGAACACCCCATTAACCCGCTCTGCCTGGCCATCGCGTCCGAAGCCACGTTCATTGCCCGAACCCTGGACACAGACCCTCGCCACATGGCGTCCATGTTCGAACGGGCCATGAGGCACAAGGGCGTCTCCTTTATTGAGATCTACCAAAACTGCATCATTTTTAACGACAAGACCCACGCCCCCGTCACGGGTCGAGACACTCGGGAAGACCGCATGATTTACTTAGAACACGGCAAACCTCTCGTCTTTGGGCGGCCCGACAAAAAGAAATCCATGCGCCTCAACGGGCTCTATCCGGAAATAGTGGACTACGACCCCACCAACACGCGGGGTCTCCTGATCCACGATGAAACAGACCCCCGGCCGAACCACGCCTATCTGATCACCCAACTGGTCTACCCGGAATTCCCGGTCCCCTTTGGCGTCATTCGTTGTGTCGAAAAACCCACGTACGACGACCTTTTAAACGAACAGATCCAAACCGTTATTAAAAAGAAGGGCCGCGGCGATCTCAAATCCCTTCTTCACGACGAAAACACATGGACGGTCCAATGATAAATTCCTGCCCCTACTGCGGTTTTGAAAACCCTCCGGTGGCTGACCATTGTGGCCAGTGCCTGCATTCCCTGATGCAAAAACATATCCCCACCGCGCGAAAAAAACCCGACGCTTTTCAGGACGCGTTGATGAAAGAACCGATTTCGGAACTTATGACGGGACTGGATTTGTTGGTGTGCAGCCCCGAGGACACCTTGGATAAAATTGTCAAGATTTTCCAGAAGGAAAACAAGGGGTGCGTTCTGGTCTACAAAAACAAAAAGATGGTGGGGATCCTTTCCAACCGCGATCTTCTCCTTCGGACCACAGGGACCAATGTTGACCTTAAGAAAATCAAAGTCGAAGAAGTGATGACCCGAGACCCGGGGTTCCTTCATCCCGAAGATCCCATTGCTTTCGCGATCAACAAAATGGCCATGGGAGGATACCGGCATGTCCCCATCATCCGTCCGGATGGAACACCCGTTAGCATTCTTCTGATACGGGACGTCTTGCGTTACCTTTCCACGTCCAACAAAAACTACTAACCCAACCGAGGATATCTTATGAACTCACGAAACGTCATTATTATTGGTTCCGGCCCCGCCGGATTTACGGCCGCGCTCTACGCCTCGCGCGCTGATCTGAAACCGTTGGTTTTGGGGGGCTTCATGAAAGGCGGCCAGCCGGGCGGCCAGCTGATGACCACGACCGAAGTGGAAAACTACCCAGGCTTTCCGGAAGGCATGATGGGCCCGGAACTCATGAACCGTTTTCGCAAACAAGCCGAACGGTTTGGGACAGAAGTGTTGGACAAGGACGTGGAGTCTGTTGATTTCACGAAACGCCCTTTTGTGGTGAAGACAGACGAAACGGAATATTCAGCGAAGGCCGTGATCATCGCCACGGGCGCGGCCGCCAAACGTCTCAACAACGAGGCGGAAGCCAAATTTTGGAACAAAGGCATTTCCGCCTGTGCCACATGCGACGGAGCCCTCCCCCTCTTCCGCAACAAACCCATCGCCGTTATCGGTGGGGGCGACACCGCTATGGAAGAAGCCCTTTACTTGACGCGGTTCGGATCCCAAGTCACGTTGATTCATCGACGGGAAGAGTTTCGCGCGTCCCGTGTGATGTTGGACAGGGTCAAAGCTCACCCCAAAATTGTTGTCAAAGTGCCCTACACCTTGGAAAACACCAGCGGGGATAAAACCCTGGGCGAACTCAAGCTGAAACACGCGACGACAGGCGCTGTGGAAACCGTTCCGGCCTCCGGTCTATTCCTGGCCATCGGCCACGAACCAAACACCAACCTCTTTAAAGGAATTTTGAATTTGGACGATGTGGGCTACGTCAAAACCGATGGAAACACCCGCACCAATATTGAGGGCGTTTTCGCCGCTGGGGACTGCGTGGACCACACCTATCGCCAGGCCGTTACCGCGGCCGGGCAAGGGTGCATGGCTGCCATTCAAGCCGAACGCTGGCTGGCGGAGCACCCCTAGCCCCTTTTAATCATCCCTTTAATGGGGACGTCGAGGGATCCGTTGGGGCCAGACTATTTCAGAGATGGATTGGGCAGCCGCCAAAGCTTTACGCTCAGCTTCTTCTTCTGAAAACGGAACTTGAACGGATGGCGGAAGGGGATCCGTTGGCGATTCGCTCGTAAAGTAGGGAACGGGGCTGGTGACCACGGCCTGTTCTATGGGGGCCAGAGGTTCCGGAGTCGAGTCCACGGGAGAAAAGGGAACCTCCTCTTTCGTAGATTCCGGTTCGATGACAGTCTCGGGGACCGATGGGGGCGTGGCTTGGGCTTTCTCGGCGGCCAATCCTTCCTGAAACGATTCCGCCAAATTCGCGCTCACTTTCATCATATGGCTTTCAATGTCGGCGATATGGCCCAGGTAAGGGATTCGTTTTCCGTGATAATCCATCTCTGGTCCAATCGCGTTAAAAAGGATGTGGTATCGTTTCAACAGATACCACAAGCGTTTTTCCGCCATCATATACCAATCCCGAAGGTCCAACCGTTTGCTGACATGGTAAAGAATTTTAAAGAGCCCCAACACCACCGCAAAACGTTTCCGTCGCTCCTGACTGGGAAATTCCCCTTCTGCTGAACGATGGAAGGTATAGCTCGACTGGCCCGAGGCAAGCTCCTGAACTCCCTGGAACCCATCCTCGACCCGACGTCGGAACGACCGCGCCACCGCCAAGCGTGACACTTCCCCAATGTGCCTCGATTTTGGATTTTTGTCCTGATAATGGACTGCCACCGCGTTCAAAGTGGGCAACCCGGAAAAAGAGTTAAGAACCAGCCGAATAGTCCCGATCACGTCCCCCTCCGGATTTAAAGCGGCCATATGAATGGAAAAAGGATCCCATACGTCCACCTCTTTTCCATCGGGGTGATCCCCTGCATGCTCATACCCAAATTCGTCCACGTAAACCTGGTAACGGAGACGGTACACCCCTTCCAACATCTGAGGGGTGGTCGCCACCACGAATTTGAAGTCACCAAGCGTTATCATAGGTTGTCACCCTTTTTCTCACTTATCTATAACCCTGAATATCGTCACCTGTCAAGACTTTAAACGAGGTCAAAGCTTAATCATGCAACATTCCTGCCTTTTTATAATCGGAGGAAACTTCTCTGCCCCTAGGGTTTTGTATAATTTCCCCCATGCCTTCCGTCCCAACCGACAGACAGAATCTCACCTATTCCCCTGACCTCTTCGCTTATCGAAGGCGCAAGACCCGGGTGGTGATGGTGGGCGACGTGGGGGTGGGCGGAGAGAATCCCCTTCGCCTCCAATCCATGACCACGACCCGCACCCAAGACACCGAAGAGACCGTGGCCCAAGCCATCCGGCTCATCCAAACGGGGTGTGAAATTGTCCGAATGACCGCCCCAACGGAAGTGGACGCTAAGAATTTAAAAAACATCGCCACGGCGCTTCGATCCAAAGGGTTCCGCACCCCACTGGTGGCCGACATCCATTTTCGACCGGAAGCCGCCATGGAAGCGGCTGAACACGTGGAAAAAGTTCGTATTAACCCGGGCAACTTTTCAGATTCCAAAGCCTTTAAAATTCGCGAATATTCAGACGCCCAATACAAGGAAGAAATCGCCCGCATTGAAGAACGATTTACTCCGCTGGTTGTAAAACTGAAACGGCTGGGGCGCGCCCTTCGGATCGGCACCAACCACGGGTCCCTCTCCGACCGCATCTTGAACCGGTTCGGGGATTCTCCCGAAGGGATGGTGGAAAGCGCCCTTGAATTTGTTCGCATCTGTCGGACGAATAATTTTCATGACATCATCCTCTCCATGAAAGCCTCTAATCCTAAAGTCATGATCGCCGCCTACCGTCTTCTGGCCGCGCGAATGGATAGCGAAAACATGGATTATCCCTTTCACCTCGGCGTCACTGAAGCGGGGGACGGCGAAGATGGCCGCATCAAGTCCGCCGTGGGAATCGGAAGTCTGTTGGAAGACGGTATCGGGGATACCCTTCGCGTGTCCCTCACGGAAGAACCGGAAACAGAACTCCCTGTGGCACGCCGCCTGGCCACCCCCTACAACAACCGCCCTCCCACCACCTATCTTTCAACACCGCCTCCAGACGGTCTCTCCCACGTGGAAAATCCCTTTCACTACACCCGCCGAACCGCCCGCGAAGTTCGCGTGGGTCCGATTGCCTTGGGCGCAACCCATCCCCCGAGGGCCGTGACCCGGTTAGACCCCACCCAAGCCAACGCCACCGCCTTGATGGCGATTCTCGAACAGCGCCTCAAATCGGGTCAGGGTGTTCCCCCAGAAATTATTGAATGGCCCGTTCGAACAATGGAAGATATCTCCCTTTTGGATAAATTTCGCGGCCTGCTTCGTTTTGAAACCTCCAGGCTTGCTTTCTTGGTTCGCCTGGAAAATGGCGTTGGACTAAAAGAAGCGTTGCCCCTCGCCGACGGAATCGCTCTCCCCCCCAACACCCTGAACCGAACCGCGGAGCTCGCGCCACTGGTGGCGAGAGCTGGGAAACCCCTGTGGCTTTTTTCCCGGGACGTGGACCCCCTCTTGAACGCGACCCGGTCGGCCATGTCTCACGGCCTGGACCTGGTGTTGGCACTTGAGGACACCCACGTGTCGAGACTTCTGCATCACGCGCGCTTCCTTGTCGCCCAACCATGGGTCAGAGAAGCGGGATTCCCCCTCCACATCGTGGCCCCGGCCGATCCGGATGAAGAGGCGTTTCTTCTCTCGGCCTCCACACTCGCCGGCGGTCTTTTGGCTGACGGAATCGGGGACAGCCTTAGCCTGACCACGGACCTGGGACTGGATCGGAACCTGGAACTCCTCGCCAATATTTTACAGGGCGCGGGCGCCCGAGTCACCAAAGCGGAGTTTGTCTCCTGCCCTTCCTGCGGGCGAACGCTGTTCGATTTGCAAAGCACCACCGACCGCATAAAAAAAAGAACGGCCCACCTCCTTAATGTAAAAATTGCCATTATGGGGTGCATTGTGAACGGTCCAGGCGAAATGGCCGATGCGGATTTTGGTTATGTTGGCGGCGGTCCGGGTAAAATAAATCTCTATGTGGGAAAAGATTGCGTGGAGAAAGGCCTCCCGGCAAAAGCCGCCGACGAACGGTTGGTTTCATTAATTAAGGAGCACGGCAAATGGAGGGACCCCCAGTGACGTCTACCGAAATTCCGGAGCGGCGAAGCGAAAGCCGCCCGCTTCTCTTTCGCATCTTTTTTTTCGCGGCGTTCGGGTTCTTCCTCTACCAAATGCTTCGTATTTTGGCTCCTTTTCTCGCGGGGATATTGGTGGCCATCACGCTGGCCCTCGTGTTTTATCCCATCCATTCCCGATTTCTCCGTTGGAGCCGTGGGCGGCCGAACCTGGCGGCGGGAACAAGCGTCGCCACCTTATTTTTAATCGTTATCGTTCCCGCTGTTTTTTTTATCGGTCTGCTGGGGAAACAAGCCGCGGCCATCTACCCCTGGGCCCAGGAACAGGTGAGGGAAGTCCGCCTCAACCCCGACGTCGCCATTCAAGAACGTCTTCCCGCCCCCTTAAAAAACCTATGGGTACGCTCCCAGGACTTACTCCAAGAAGCTGGGGTGAAACCGCGGGACACCCTTCTCCGTACCATTGAAGGCATTGGGAAAGAAGTATCCTCCGCTGGGGCCGCTGTTCTCAAAAACGTCTTCGTATTTATTTTCCAAGCGGTCGTGATGATCTTTACTCTTTTCTTTATCTTTCGGGATGGGGCGAACTTGGCCCAAGGGGTGACGGCACTCATCCCCATGGAATCCTCCTACAAGGCCCACATCATGGCCCGGTTAAACGAAACGCTGACGGCGGTTGTCCGTGGCATGTTTGTCACCGCTTCGGTCCAAGGACTGTTGGCGGGAATTGGGTTCGCCGTGGCGGGAGTTCGATTTTCCGTTGTCTTGGGTTTTGCCACTGCGTTTTTGGCCCTCATTCCCTTTGTGGGCGCCGCCGCCATTTGGTTACCCGTGGGCATTTTTTTGTTTCTCAAAGGAGGGACCGTGCAAGGTCTTGGAATTCTCCTTTGGGGCGGACTTGTCGTGAGCATGGTCGACAATTTCCTCCGCCCATACATTATTGGGGAAAAAGCGAAACTGCCTGTGGTCTTTCTCTTTTTTGGGACTCTGGGAGGGCTCCAGGCCTACGGTCCGATTGGCCTCTTGGTCGGGCCCCTGACAGTGGCGAGTGTGCTTGCCTTCGCTAAAATTTACGGGGAACAGATTTCGCGGCCGACAGAAAAAAGACTCGCCTCCTCCCCACCCGACAGCAAATAAATGCCACCCATCGGGTCCCGTTCTCACCCTGCCGTATCCCGGTTCCGGGAAACAAGGGATGGTCGGGACGACCAGGCGATTTTTGTCGAAGGGCGCCGCCTGTTGGAAGAACTCTTGGATTCGTCGGTTTCCCCGCGAGAAGCAGCGGTCACCCCAGCGGCCGCCAAAGATCCCCGTAACGCACCCTTGGTAGAAACCCTCCAATCCCGCGGGGCCACGGTGCACATCGTCACACCGTTCGTCATGGAATTTCTTTCCGATTTGGATTGCCCCCCAGGCCTTGCCGTCCGGGCGGACAAACCTCAACCTTTCGACATCAAATCTCTGTGCGCGCTGAATCCCCCGTCACCCCTTTTCGTGCTGTTGGATGCCCTTCAGTCGCCGGCCAACGTGGGGGCCATCCTCCGATCGGCCGAAGCCGCTGGGGTCACCGCCGTTGGCCTCCTTCCGAATACGGCCGATCCCTTGTCTCCCAAAGCCCTCCGGGCCTCAGCGGGAGGTGCTTTTCGGGTTCCCCTTTTTTTCCTTGATTCGGCCCAAACGCTCCAATCCGCCTTCGGTGATCGGCTTAGTTTTTTCGCCGCCGACGCGGGCGGACCTCGCTCTTATGAGGGTGTGGATTGGTCCCAACCATCGGTTCTTCTCCTGGGCGGGGAAGCCCGTGGTGTTGCACCTCTCACCCTGGGATCCCTTTCGGTCGAAAAAGTTCGGATCCCCATGGCGGGACGGGTCGAGTCGCTTAATGTGGCGGTGGCGGCCGGAATCCTCTTGATGGAAGCACGCCGTCAACGGACCTCCCGAGACAGTTCGTCATCCGCGCTCACATGAAACCTCGCGTATTGACAGGACTGGACCAATTCGTAAGATCCTCGGGACGGTCGTGGCGAAACAAACGCCTGGGCCTCATTGTCCATGGGGCCTCTGTCACGGCCGAACTGGAGCCCGCGGCCACAGCACTCGAACGGGCTGGGTTTCAAATCACAACCCTTTTCGCCCCGGAACACGGGATCGCGGCGGACCTTCAGGACCAGGCTTCCGTCAAAAGAACACGAGACCCCCACACGAAACGGCCTGTGTATAGCCTCTATGGGTCCACCCTGTCGCCCACCCTTTCCATGCTGAAGGACCTGGATGGACTCCTTTTTGATTTGCAAGATATCGGCGTACGCTACTACACGTTTATTTGGACCATGGCGTTGGCCCTCCGGTCCTGCGCGAACGCTCGTCTCCCTTTCATCGTCCTCGACCGCCCCAACCCACTGGGGGGAATCCACCTGGAAGGCAACATCCCCGACCCCGCCTTTGCTTCCTTTGTGGGCTTGCACCCCCTTCCGGTCGTTCACGGGATGACCGTGGGCGAACTGGCTCGATATTTCAATCGAACCCAGGGATGGAAAGCCAACGTGCATGTGGTTCCCATGTCCGGATGGAAACGAACCATGCGGTTCAACGAAACGGGGTTGCCTTGGGTTCTCCCTTCTCCCAACATGCCCACGTTGGACACCGCCACGGTCTACGCGGGGATGTGTCTTCTGGAAGCGACAAATTTGTCCGAGGGCCGTGGAACCACACGCCCTTTTGAACTGGTGGGAGCCCCCTTTCTGGATGGTGTTCTTTTGGCCCAACACCTGACGGACCAAAAACTCCCCGGAGTCAAATTCCGTCCGATCTCTTTCCGCCCCACATTCAACAAATGGGCCGGAACACTCTGCGGCGGGGTCCAACTGCACGTCACGGACCCTTCCGCCTTCCAATCTTTTTACACGGGTCTCGTCCTCCTTCAAACCGTCCACCACCTCACCCCGAAATTCCGATGGAAAGGCCCCCCCTACGAATACGAAACAAAAAAGAAACCCATGGACATCCTCTGCGGCACCGACAAGATAAGACGAACGATTGATCAGGGAACATCCTTATCCCCATTGTTAAGATCTTGGGAGTCCCAGCTAAAATCGTTCCGGCAATCCCTAAAACACGACTTGCTCTATTTTCCCCATTGACAAATGTCTTTTATAAGATACAATTGGTCTAGGGATCATGGAACCGAATCGCCGAGAAGTTAGACATTATCTCACAAGGTCCGGGCGGGACGTTTTTGGGGATCGGGTGAGGAAGTTAAAGGACCGCGTCGGGCGCGCCCATATTTTCAAACGGATCGACCGCCTTGAGAACGGAAACGTTGGGGATCACCGTTCCGTTGGAGAAGGCGCATGGGAACTTCGCGTTCATTCCGGCCCCGGATACCGTATGTATTATGGGGAGGGGGGGCAATCTCGTTCTTCTTCTGTGTGGTGGAGATAAAAAATCCCAGTCGAAAGACATCCGGCTGGCCCAAAACTACTGGCATGAATATTGGAGGGACAAATGAAACGGTCCATTTCTCACCATGACTTCTTGTTGAAAACGCTTCGACATCCCCAAGAAGCCGCGGCCTACCTGGACGCGGTGGCTGAAGACGGTCACTTGCACGAAATTTTAAAAGCCATTCGCAATGTCGTAGATGCCCAGGGTGGGTTGCTAAAACTTGGAAAAAAAACTGGCCTAAGCCGAACAACCCTCTATAAGACTCTTTCGGAGGGAGGAAACCCAGAGCTGGCCACCTTAGAGAAAATTCTTGGTGTGTTCAAGCTTCGCATCGGCTTCGCCCGACAAAAAAAAGCCGCCTAACGCTCCCCCCGTAGTATGGGGTTCCTCCCTTCCACACACTGGGATGAAAGTTAAAGAGTGAGGTGATCGTCTATCACAGGTTCACCGATCCGATTGTCCGAGGAGAATTCTATGAGCAAAAACCCACACGCGGGGAAACTTGCGGACCCCAATAAATTGGTGAATCTCCCCCGATTGATTTCGGCCTATTACACGGAGACACCGGACCCCACGGTTCCCTCCCAACGCGTCGCGTTCGGCACGTCGGGGCACCGGGGATCCTCTTTTCAGAACGCGTTTAACGAACACCACATTTCAGCCATCACTCAGGCCATTTGCCTCTATCGCAAAGAGAAGAAAATCGATGGCCCTCTTTTTCTAGGAATCGATACCCACGCCCTATCTGTTCCAGCCATGGCCACCGCGCTTGAAGTTTTGGCCGCCAATGGCGTGGATGTGATGATCGCGGCACAAGACGAGTACACCCCCACCCCCGTGATCTCCCACGCGATCCTGACGCATAACCGGGGTCGGGAAAACGGATTTTCCGACGGAATCCTGATCACCCCTTCCCACAACCCGCCCCAGGACGGTGGATTTAAATACAATCCCCCCAACGGCGGACCGGCGGATTCCGCCGTGACCTCGTGGATCGAGAAACAGGCCAACGCCTTTCTGGAAAAGGATCTGAAAGGCGTGATCCGGATCCCCTACGAGAAAGCTCTTCGAGCCTCCACCACCCACCGGCACGACTATCTCCATCCCTACGTGGAAGATCTTGCCCAGGTGATCGACATGGACGTGTTACGGGGCTCCAAGATCCGCCTGGGGGTTGATCCGCTGGGTGGTGCCGGGGTCCACTTTTGGCAACCCATTGCCGAGCGATACAAACTCAATCTCAGCGTGCTCAATGAAACGGTGGACCCGACGTTCCGGTTCATGACGCTGGACTGGGACGGCCAAATCCGCATGGACCCTTCCTCCCCCTTCGCCATGCAAAGCTTAATTCAACTCAAAGATCGGTTCGATGTGGCGTTCGCTTGCGACACGGACCACGACCGACATGGAATCGTCACTCAAAGCGTGGGGTTAATGCCCCCCAACCATTTCCTGTCCGTGGCGATCGATTATCTCTTTCAGCATCGCCCCCACTGGAGCCCTCAAGCGGCAGTAGGGAAAACCCTGGTCAGCAGCCAAATGATTGACCGCGTGGCCGCCCATCGGAGCCGGCGGTTGTATGAGGTTCCCGTGGGCTTCAAATGGTTCGTGGAGGGCTTGTTGGATGGCTCCCTGGGGTTCGGAGGCGAAGAAAGCGCGGGCGCGTCCTTCTCCCGTTTGGACGGAACCGTCTGGTCCACAGACAAAGACGGGATCATCCCCGCTCTTCTGGCCGCGGAGATCACCGCTCGCCAGGACCGGGATCCGGGTGAACTCTACCGCAACCTCACACAACAATTCGGCGAACCAGCCTACACGCGCATTGATGCCCCCGCCACCCTGGACCAAAAGAAACAACTGGCCAAGCTGTCCGCCGACCAGATCAAGAGAACAGAACTCGCCGGTGAAAAAATTAAATCGATTTTGACCCACGCCCCAGGCAACGGCGCGGCCCTGGGAGGGGTCAAGGTCTCCACCGAAAACGGATGGTTCGCCGCGCGCCCGTCGGGGACCGAGAACGTCTACAAGATCTACGCGGAAAGTTTCCAAGGCCTGGATCACTTGAACCGATTGTTGGCAGAGGCTCAAAATATTGTCGACGCTTCCTTACAACTTAGGGGCTGAAAAATTTGACGCTCCGGCGGAAAGTTGATAAAGTGACTTCCTCATAAAACCCGTTCTATTTCTTTAATCAGGAGTCTTCCATGCCCCGAACCAAACCATCTTCCCGTTCACTGTCCACGTTGGAAGAGTTGGATTTACTCCACCGAATCACCCAGATTATAGGTTCCACCCTGGACCTTCGAACGATTCTTCAGGAAATCATCACTTTGGTGTACGGCCTCACCAAGGCTGACGCGTGTTTCATTTACCTTCATGAACCTTCACAGAGGAGCCTGGTTCTCTCTGCCTCCAAGCCCCCCCACCCCGGAGAAATCGACCAGTTAAGATTGAAAATGGGGGAAGGGCTAACCGGCTGGGTGGCGGAACACAAGAAACCCCTGGCCATACCGAAGAAAGCCCACGAAGATCATCGGTTCAAGTTTTTTCATACTCTTCCCGAAGACAAGTTTGAGGCGTTCCTCTCCGTTCCTATTTTGGTGAAAGACGGGCTGGTGGGGGTGATCAACGTTCAACACAAAAAACCTTACGCCTACACGGACCACGCGCTGAAACTGCTTACGACCATCGCCCGTCAAGTGGGCGGTGCCATTGAAAACGCCCGCCTCTATGAAGAAACCCGTCGCAAAGCCGACGCCATCCAAACCCTCTCCGCTGTCAGCCGCACGCTCACTTCGGACCGTTACATGGAAGAAATTTTGCAGTTGATCGTGGCCATGACAGCCACACTCTTGGGATCAAAAATTTGTTCCGTGATGCTCTTAGACGAAGAATCCCAACAACTTCGCATCGTCGCCACCCAATCGCTTTCCGACGCCTACCGCAACAAGCCCCCCGTGCCTGTCGCCCAAAGTCTGTCCGGCCAGGCGGTTTTGGAGAAAAAACCCATCACGGTCGCTGATGTCAAAAAAGACAAGCGTTTTTCTTTTCCCGACATAGCCGTTTCTGAAAAATTGGTTTCGCTGTTGTCTTTGCCCATGATGTTCAAAGAGAAGGTTTTGGGCGTGATCAATACCTATACCGCCCAAGAATATGAATTCTCTAAGGAAGATGTTTCGGTCATGCAATCCGTGGCCAACCAGTGCGCGGCGGCCATCATGCAAACCCGCCTTCTCCAAGAAAAGCTGTCCGCCCAAGAGGCCCTGGAAACCCGAAAAGTGGTGGAACGGGCCAAAGGCGCCCTCATGAAAAAGCGCGGTCTCTCCGAACCCGAAGCTTTCCGGGAAATCCAAAAACAAAGTATGGATCGACGGAAATCCATGAAAGACATCGCTGAAGCTATTCTATTGGCCGAAGATTTAGGGCAAACGCGATGATTCGCCTCGGCCTCGCCCAAATCAACCCCACGGTGGGGGACCTGGCGGGAAATATTGCCAAGATCCTATCCTTCAGTCAAACGGCCCAGAAAGAAGGGGCCGACCTTGTCCTCTTCCCTGAAATGGCCCTCACGGGGTACCCCCCCGAAGACCTCTTATTTGAACCGCTTTTCCTCACGAAAACGGAGAAGGCCCTCCATTCCCTTATGAAAGCCGTTCCCCGGGACCTTCTGGTCGTGGTTGGCGCACCGGAAGGAAAAGTCGGGGCTCTTTACAACGCGGCCTTTGCCCTGTTCGGAGGGAAAATCCGGGCCCGTTACCACAAATGGTTTTTGCCCAATTACGGGGTCTTTGACGAAGAACGCTATTTTCGTGAGGGGATCCAACCCACGATCCTCGACCTGGGAGAGGTAAGGCTGGGCCTCACCATCTGCGAAGATATTTGGCGTCCGAAAGGCCCGGCGCTGGCCGCGGCGGAAAAAGGGGCTTCCCTGATCCTTAATTTATCCGCGAGCCCCTATCACGCGGGGAAAACGAAACTACGTCTCACCGTCTTGCAGAAAAAAAGTCGTGAATGCGGGACGGCCCTCGCCTATTGCAATATGGTCGGGGGACAGGACGAATTGGTTTACGATGGGGGAAGCGGGGTCATGGACCGGCGGGGAAACCTGGTGGCCCAGGCACCCCTGTTCAAGGAACATCTGCTCCTCACGGACCTCTCCCTTCCCCGCGTTCGCGGCCGATCGGCCGACATCTCCATTTCCCTCCCTGAACGGGACCATCCGCCCCTCCCATCCGAGCCCACCCGCTCTCTTGGAAAAGTAGAGGAAATTTATACCGCGCTAACGCTCGGGATCCAAGACTACGTAAAAAAGAACGGTTTCAGTAAGGTTGTCATCGGCCTTTCCGGCGGAATCGATTCCGCTCTCGTGGCCACCATTGCTGTGGACGCCCTGGGAAAAGAAAATGTGGTCGGCGTGTCGTTACCTTCCCGATTCAATTCGGTCGAAACACGGGGTGACGCGGAACAGTTGGCGGAAAACCTGGACATTGATTTCCTTACGGTGGGGATCGAAGACACGGTCCAATCCTTTTTAAAGGCCCTCAATTCCCTGTTCACTGGCCGACCCATCGACGTCACGGAAGAAAACCTCCAATCCCGCGTGCGGGGAACATTTCTCATGGCCCTATCCAATAAGTTCGGGTGGCTGGTCTTGACCACGGGGAACAAATCCGAGATCTCCGCAGGTTATTTCACACTTTATGGGGATTCCGTGGGCGGGTTTGCGGTTATTAAAGACATTCCCAAAACCACTGTGTATGAGCTCGCCCACTGGCGAAACGCTCAAACCAAGAAACCCGTGATTCCGCCGACCACGATCACTCGAGCGCCCACAGCCGAACTTCGGCCCCATCAAAAAGATCAAGATACCCTTCCGCCCTACGATATCTTGGACACCATCATTTCCCAGCATGTAGAGGAGAACAAGGGGTTGGCCGAGATCGTTAAAAAGGGTATTGAGCCCGGCGTCGCGGCTAAAACACTTCGCACCATTGACGCCATGGAATACAAGCGCCGGCAAGCACCCCCCGGAATTAAAATTACGCCCCGGGCCTTCGGCCGTGACCGTCGTATGCCCATCACCAACAAATTCCGCCCCTATGATGTGTAACTATTTTGGAGAGGAATGATAAAATGGACATAAAGACGGTTCTAAAAAAGGGAGTCCCTCTCCCTCTGGAGGGAGAGGGGAGGGTGAGGGAATGTTGTCGATGGAAGACTTCCGTTCATCCATCTCGTTGGGCCACCTCATCTCACAGCGGGAATAACCGTTAATGAATAACAGCACGTCAAAAGTCGCTCTTGTCACCGGGGCCTCCTCTGGCATCGGACGGGAAGCAGCAAAGATCTTGTCTTCGCGGGGATGGCGACTTGCTTTAACAGCCCGGCGCAAAGACCGCTTGGACTCTCTCGCCGAAGAGATCGCAAAAGCCGGTGGACATTCCCCCCTGATCTTGCCCGCGGACATTTCCAAACCGGACGAAGCCCGCGCCCTGGTTTTAAGCGCGGCGTCCTATTTCGGGCGTCTGGACGTTTTGGTCAATAACGCGGGTATTTTGCGGATGGCGCTGTTCATGGCCATGCCCGTGAATGAAATGCGGGAGATTTTTGAAACCAATTTTTGGGCCACGATTGAAACCGTGCGGGCCGCCGTCCCGATCATGGAAAAACAGGGTGCCGGACACATTGTTCAGGTGGGGTCCGGCGTCAGTCGACGAGGACTGCCTTTTATGGGGGCCTATGCCGCCAGTAAGTTTGCGCTTTTGGGATTTACAGAAAGTTTACGGTTGGAACTAAAACCGAAAGGGATTTCGCTCAGTCTCGTCCTCCCGGGTGGGACAGACACCGAAATGCCCAACACTCTTGACAGAAGTCGATTACCGCCCGGCTATCCTCAGAGGGAGTCCTCCCGCGTTTCAGCCCATCGCGCCGCCCGAGCGGTCGTCAAGGCAGTGGAAAAGAAATCAATTGAAATCTATGTCCCCTGGTGGATCCGACCCGGCACATGGATCAGTGCCATTTTTCCCTCCCTCGCCGATCGGCTCATCCGCCGAAGCTACGGCAAAACGCTACAATAAACAAAATTCATTTTCTAAACAATGGGGTTTTCCAGTCACGTAAGATAAGGTTTCCGTCCCGACGCCTTTCATACTGCTCTTTAAGAATGTCAGGGCACATGGCGTCAGCCGCGGTACCCTCCCCTTTCCGTTTCTTACTTTGAAATCGATAAGTCATCGATACTTTGTGTTGCAGATCCAGATCGTAGAAGGACATGGCGTAATCCAACAGAAATGCGTTGCCGAACGGTTGTATCCCCAGTCCCGCGGAAACCCCATCGTTCCAACCGAATCGCATGGCCAAAACTTTCCGATAAACATATTCCCCCCCCACACGAATCGATTGGGATCCGTCCGAAGAAATAACGTCGTCCAGCGTAAACCGAGCCGTGTCGTAAACCGTAGCGTTTAGAGCGGGATCATATTTCTGGCGAAGTCGCCCATGCAAACTGGCCCCAAGACTGTACTCTCGAGGATAGATTTCGTCCCCCCCACTCGTATTAAATTTTGGCTCAATGAGGTTCCGCGCCACAGCACCAAAAGACAATTTGGGACACCCCATCCAAGAAGCCGTTGCACAATCAAATTCTCTGAGGATCCCGACATCGATGCCCTGGGCGGCCTTGTTGTAAGTTCCAAAATGGTTTTCCAACCGTTTAAAACCTATCCCGATGTCCCCCAAGCGCGTTGAGGCGGCGATAGGGAGGAAATAGACGGTCTGGGAAACGCTCAGGGTTGTTGGCGCCGCGCCGATGGACGCACGGCCCTCCACGCCTCCGGTAAAGAATTGATACACCCCGAACCCAAACGCCACGTTATCGATCGGAAGAGATCCACCCGCAAAATTCAGGCGCCCCCCGTCCTCAATCGGCGTGTGTTCCATCATCACAGAAGAGTTTTGGTGTCGAATCCCGGCCGGGTTCCAATACGCGGCAGACGGATCGTCCGCAATCGCCACAAAGGATTCCCCCAAAGACTGGGCCTTCGCCCCGGGCCCATGGGAGAGAAAATTGGCTGTATCGGCGGTCGCCTCGACTCCCGAAAAGAGGACAAGAAACGATATGAAAATTTTAACGGGCGACGATAAATTTAACACGTTGTTGGGATTCGTGGTTGTCAGACGTCAGTTTAATGTGAGCCACATAGAGACCACTGTGCAAAATGCGCCTCTCGGCATCGCGGCCGTCATAGGTAAAAACATGGATCCCGGGGGACAAACCATCCAGCCGCGTGCTGTACACCAGATCCTGGTGAGGCATGGAATAAATATCAATACGTGCGCCACCGGACCCGGCCAAAAAGAAGAAGAACGTCGTGGTCTCCACTCCCGCCCGGAACGGGTTGGGTGCGCAATAAATTTTATCTCCAACAGGAGGGGAAAGGGAAAAGGGGTAAAGGTCACTCTCTGTTCGACGACCGTAAACGTCGTACGCCGTGACCCGCCAAACGTAACCCTTCAAATAGTCCAGTTGGGTAAGAGTGATTTCCAACCCTGCCTGGTCACTCACCAAAACCAAATCGTTAACGGACGTCCCCGAATAAAATTCATAGCGAACGGGAACACCATTGGCCCCATCGGTCCACGCCACACGAAACGATCGATCCGGAGAGGGCAATAAGGTCCCCGTACAAATCACGTTCGGATCCGGCGTAACTTTCAGCGGCAACCCTGATGATTGAAAATCCACAAACGTGTAATAGTCGGCATCAAAAAATCCAATGGACGCCTGGCCATTACCGTTAACAACCGGGCCGGCCATGTGAGTCCCAAAGAATCGAACCGAATGGGTGCCGTTTGCGGCGTCAACCACCCCCGCACTATTCGTAAGGGGAAAACGCGCCGCCACATTAAAAGGAAACACAGCCAGTAATAAAACAAACCACGCCCCATTTCGCATTTGACCCACTATAGCTCCAGTTCATAAATTTTTCCAGTCCTTTTGTACCAAGAGAAAACACCTATGACACTATACCCTTGAATTATTGACGTTCCCGCTGTATAAGGAAGAGGCCGTCCCTGGGAGGACGGCCGATCGCGGAGAGCCTCGTTAGGCCTCCAAAATATTCGATAAACCGAAAAGTAATTCCTTCTCCTCTTGGGAGAAGGTGCCCCGGAGGGGCGGATGAGGGATAACCAGCCACATCGCGGGGCCAATGGATTCGGCTCCGAAATTTCGCGTTAAGGCGGACTTCTCGGGTGACAAAACGGTGGGTGTTTTCTCTCTCAAT
>JAEURZ010000024.1 GCA_016788905.1 Elusimicrobiota bacterium | reverse complement strand
AATATTCAGGATGCACGGGTAAAACAAGCAGCGTGAAAACCGTGGCCAATTTCAACTAAAAAAAAGATTGCGCCTCCTTGATTCGGGCCAAGGGCAAAGAATGGTTTGAAAACGTTTTTCTGCCAAAGATCAGCCCCATCACCCTCGGTGCCCTCTTGTTCACCATATTCGTCATGTTTTCGTTAAAGGGAGATTTCATCGTTCGTCTTCCAATGGATGTGGTAAGGATCGCTCTGCCTCTCATAATCTATTTTGTGTTGATGTTCCTAGTTTCCTTTCTCATGGGCAAGAAAATGGGGGCCGGATACGAAAAAACGGCGACTCTTTCGTTTACGGCGGCCAGCAACAACTTTGAACTTGCCATTGCTGTAGCGGTATCGGTTTTTGGAATAAATTCCGGGGTAGCACTGGCGACGGTTGTCGGTCCATTGGTCGAGGTGCCAGTGGTCTTGGGGTTAGTCCATGTGTCTTTGTTTTTTAAGAGGAGGTATTTCAATGGATAAAATCAAAGTTCTATTCGTTTGCATTCACAATTCGGCTCGAAGCCAGATGGCAGAAGCCTTTTTGAAGAAATACGGCGGTGACCGATATGCGGTGGAAAGCGCGGGACTCGAACCGGGAAAACTCAATCCGGTGGTGGTTGACGTGATGAAAGAGGTCGGGTTTGATATTTCCCGAAACAGGACCAAGAGCGTCTTTAAGTTTTACAAGCAAGGGAAACCTTACGATTTCGTGGTGACCGTTTGTGATGAATCCCAATCAGAGCGCTGTCCCCTATTCCCAGGGAATGCAAAAAAAATTCACTGGGGTTTCCCCGATCCTTCGAGTTTTACAGGATCCATGGAAGAAAAAATAACAAAAACCCGAGAGGTCAGAAACCAAATCGATGCCAAGATCAAAGAGTGGGTAGAACGCGGCTAGGGACAATCTCTTTGTGAGGGAACCCGGGCTAGACACCCAAGATGGATTTAAGTTCTTCCATTCCCGGCACTCGGCCCGACACCTTTACCACACCGTCCACCGCCAGGGCCGGCGTGGCCATCACCCCGAAGTTCATGATCTGATTAAGATCAGTCACTTTTTCCAGGACGTATTCAATCCCCAGCGCGTGGGCAGCTTGATCCGCCGCTTCCGTCAACTTCTTACATTTCGGGCAACCGGTGCCCAAGATTTGAATTTTTTTCATCGGTCGAACCTCCTAAGACAGAAATCCATAAACCCAGCCTGTGAACGTCGCCAACACAACAACGATGGAGATATAGACCATCGTCTTTTTCGTCCCCACGATTTGCCGCAAGACCAACATGCTTGGGAGGGAAAGGGCCGGCCCCGCTAAGAGAAGCGTTAGCGCAGGCCCTTTCCCCATGCCACTGCCCATGAGCCCCTGCAAGATGGGGACTTCGGTCAACGTCGCAAAATACATAAACGCCGCCACCACGGACGAAAAGAGATTGGCAAAAAAACCGTTCCCCCCCACCAACGAACTCACCAACGATGAGGGGATGAACCCCTCATGCCCCGGCCTCCCTAACAAAAACCCGGCCACCAAAACACCCACCAGGAGCAACGGCGTGACTTGTTTGGTGAAATCCCAGGAAGACGCAAACCAGTCACCCAATTCTCCCTCCGAAGTCGCCGTGGAAATCCCCAAGCCCACAAGGCCAACAGCAAACACCAAGACGGGCATTTTGGGGAACAGGGCCCAGACCGCCCCCGTGGAAAGGGCCATGCCGAAGAACTTGATCCATTTCAACTGAAACCACCGCACAAGACCCACACCCAACACCACGGCGCTCACCGCCGTGATGATCCACTTATAAGCGTAAACGGCCCCGAAGAAACCACCGTCCCCTTTCGGCGCTCCCCAATTGGCGAACACTAAAACGGCCACCATCGCGGCAAAAGTCACGGCTGTCTGCCACAGGGGCCGTTTGTCCACCGGTTCCGGCAAGAGGACTTGCGCCGCCGCCCGGGCCGATTCCTCCTTCCGAAAAAACAGGTGCATGGCCAATCCCGCCACAACACTAAAAATGACCGCCCCAACCGTCCGGACTAGTCCCATTTCCAATCCCAAAACGCGGGCCGTCAAAACGATGGCCAACACGTTGATGGCCGGCCCTGAATACAGGAAAGCCACGGCAGGCCCCAATCCCGCCCCACGCTTGTAAATTCCACCAAATAAGGGCAACACAGTGCAGGAACACACGGCCAGGATGGTCCCTGACACCGACGCCACACCGTAAGCCATCACCGGATGCGCCTTGGTTCCCAAGTATTTCATCACAGACGCCTGACGGATAAAGACCGAAATGGCTCCGGCAATGAAGAACGCTGGGAGAAGACACAAAACAACATGCTCCCGGGCGTACCACCTCACCAGGTGGAATCCCTCCATCACCGACCCATCAAATCGGGCCGACCCCACGGGGAGAAAAAAAGCGACAAGAAAAGCCCCACCGAGCCACCCCAAAACCTTTAATTCCTTTTTCCATTCCATGCGAATCTCCTCAAATCAACACCTGTCTCAACAAAAACCTAAAGGGTCCGTCATCTCTCCCACAATAAAAAGGTCTTTTCAACACCGCGGGACTTGCCCGTCAAGGCCCCCCATCTGCCACGGTTTCTCTCATGCAATACAACGCATATAAAGAGGTAAAAAAATCAGCCGTTTACAACCGGTGCACCAGGTTTCCGCACGGACGTACGGTTGAGCCACCGCAAATCTTCTTGAATAAGTGGGCTCTGGTCCCATAACGCCCTTAAACAAGCCAAGGTTTCCTTCAAGACACTGGAAAGGGTCGGGGCAATTTCGTAATGGATCCATGTCCCTTCACGCCAATCGCGGACAAGGCCAGCTTTTTTAAGGATCCCCAAATGGCGGGAAACTTTATATTGGGGTGTTTTCAAGACCCTCATCATCTCGCACACACACAATTCCCGTTCCATAAGGAGCCGCAGGATCCGGAGCCTCAACGGTTCGTTGAGTGCCCCATGAAACGAGACGATGTCGGATATTCTTATATGCGTCATATAGCATATATTAGTCCAACGAAAATCTTCTGTCAAGGATGGAACTTGCTCCCCCATTCCTTTGAAGGGCTCAGACACCTTGGGGGACAAATGGATGGTATCCCTCTTCTTGTGCACGAACGGATTCGCCACTGGGTGGGTTAAAGGAATGCTATTCTCAATGTCTCTTGGAATGTCATCAATCCATTTTTCCTTTCGGAAGCCCAAGAGCGGGGCTGACCCTGGCGGTTCGTATTCATGGGCCCCAGGGAGGCAAGGAGACAAGCATGGAATGGTGGAACGAACGATACACGAGGGAACCCTTTGCTTACGGCAAAGAACCAAATGATTTCCTCAAAGAATTTTGGTCCCTGATTCCCATGGGAAAAGTGTTGTGCTTAGCGGAAGGCGAAGGACGAAACGCCGTTTTTCTTGCAAAACAGGGGTATCAAGTCACAGCCGTGGATCAAAGCCGCGTGGGATTGGCGAAAGCACAAACTCTCGCCGCCGAAAACGGCGTTGAAATCAAAACGGCGGCATCCGACCTTAAAGATTTTGTCATTCAACCCGGGGACTGGCAAGGAATCGTTTCCATTTGGGCCCATATTCCACGGTTGATGAGAGACGATTTGCACAAACGTTCCGTGGCAGGGTTAGTCAGCGGAGGGCTTTTCCTCTTGGAGGCCTATAGCCCTCAACAATTGGGAAAAGGAACCGGGGGGCCCCCAGACTTATCCCTCCTCATGGATTTAGCTGAAGTCCGTTTAGAATTATCGGGCCTAAATTTTGTTCATTCCCTTGAGAAAAATCGCCCCGTCATTGAGGGAAAGTTTCACAACGGAATGGGGTCTGTTATTCAGATCGTGGGGAAGAAACCCTAACCCCGCCCGCCCTCGCCTCTCCGGAAAGAGAGGGAGGACCTGTTTGCTTAATTGACTTCCGCAAACTTGAGTTGAAGAGTCCATTCTCGCCCCTGTGAAGGACTCCCCCGCTCTCCAACAAGAGTTAATTGATCGGTTGAGTAGAATGTATCTGTCGTCCGTAGACGATCCAACATCCCCTCCCAGAACCGTACGTACAGTTTTCCCATATACGGCTCTTTGGTGTCACTCACAAAGTCTAGGCCAATCGAAGGATGTGCGCAAGACGCGGTGGGGGTAGCGGATTCCACTGGAGGCGACGCTGGAATTCTTCCCAGTCACCGCTCCGCTTCTGACTGCGCCGGTTCCACCACTTACAGGTCATCCTCAACACTTCCTGATGGAACCGGCTGATCCCACGCCAGTTCCCCGTGACCCCATAATACTGGGAGTGCCCGTTCCGCTTCCAGCGAAGAATCCTCCACCAGTCCGCCAACGGAAGACTGTTCCTCACGCCCTTCAGCCATTCGTTCATGGCCACCAGCTTCGCTCGCAACCGCTTTCCGCTTGTCCGTCGTCCCACCAGGAACCGCCCGCTCCGTCTTTTCGTGCAGTAGTGAGTGAACCCGAGAAATTCGACCGTGCCCGCCTTCCCGCCACGCTTTTCAGCGCGCTCTTGGGCAAACCGACCGAACTCTACGATCCGGGTCTTCTCCTCAGACACTTCCAAACCGAACTTCTTCAGGCGTTCTTTTAGCTCCACCAGGATCCCCTGCGCTTCCCATTCGTACTCGCACCCGATGACGAAGTCATCGGCGTACCGAATGAGCTGTGCATACCCCTTCAGCCTTTTCTTTAGCTCTCGCTCAAACCAGAGGTCGAGAATGTGGTGTAGGTAAATGTTCGACAGAATCGGGGAAACAATTCCCCCTTGGGGAGCCCCCATTTCCGTCTCACCCCGCACTCCTTCCTCCATCCCCCCGGCCTTCAACGTTCGCACAATCAGGCTTAAGAAGCTCGGGTCCGCGATCCGTTGCTCTAAGCACTTCATCAACCATCCGTGGTCAAGGTGGTCGTAATACCCTTTGATGTCCACCTCGATCACGTAGCTGACGCGCTTCGTCATGACCATTCGGTCCTACGTTTGCAACGCACCATGACACCCGCGCCCCGGTCGAAACCCATGGGACACGTCCAGAAAGTCCCCCTCAAAGATTGCTTCCAGGATTCGCGTCAGTCCCCTCTGTACAACTTTTTCTTCCGCCGCAGGAATTCCTAACGGGCGAAGTTTTCCATTGCCTTTTGGGATAAACACTCGACGCACCGCTTGCGGTCGGTATTGCTTTGCCTTCATCCGACGCACCAACCCTTTCAGCTTCTCTTCAAGGTCCTCCCCCTATTCCGCCACGCTCACTCCATCTATTCCAGGAGCCTTCCCCCTTTTCAGCTCGCCGTAGCAATCCGCCAACGTCTCTTCATTCAGCAGGTGCGCCAACGTCGTGAACCGGGTCTTCAGCTCCGCTTTGGCTCGCTTTGCTATGAGGTCCAGTTTTGTTTCCAACAGGTTTTCCATCTCTGGTATGGCTGCTGACTTCCCTTCCCTCTACGTTCCACCTCTGGCCCCTTCGAGCGCCCTTTCGGGCTCACCGGCCATTACGCCGGCTTTTCCTCTACTACGAGCCAGTCCGACTTCCCCATCCCCTTCGGTGCGTCCTCCCTTCTTCAGGTTGTTCGCCCCTACCCCCGTGGGGGGAGGATGTGGATCTCCCGAGGTTCCGACATTCCGCTTTTGTCACCATGCCACGGCCTTTGACCCCGGGGAAGTCGCCTTTGGTCTGGCCATCATCCGACCAGGGCGATGGGGCCTTCCCGTCATCAACATGCGGTCGGCCTTCCCTACGCGACGTTTTCGGAGCTCAACACCTTCACGCTTTCGCCTTGCGGCCTGGTCACTCCCGCCTCCTGGAATCACGGCGCTCGTTCCCTTACGCCGCTCGGAATTCGGTTTCGGGCGGCCCGGCTCAGACCTTGCCCTTTCGGATTTTCACCGTTACGGTTCTGTCAGCTCGCTCGGCTCACGTTGAGAACGTCCCCTTATCGCCTTTCAACGACGCATAATGGGGATTTTTGCTCAACGCCGCTCATTTTGGGATTCCGCTGTTGCACGATTGTCACCCTTGCATTTTTCTCTTTTTCACATTAGTCTTATATATGATTGAAACTGTGACCAAACAAAATATGCCCAAGCCCCTGATGATGTTTTCAAAACTCCTGCGCAATTTCAGTGAGAGTTCAGGTTGGATCCCCATAAAGGGCTTCGCTTTTCCTCTCTTAATTCCGACGACTCTTACCATTTATTCTCTCGTGTCGATGCACACTCGAGTCCGGTTCTCTGGCTATTTGGACCACATCCTTTTTGTGCTGGTCTTTAGTTTGGTGTATGGATTCATCCTTTCCGCTCCCAAATTTCTGTGGCGTTTGGTTCTAAGTTTTTCATTAGTATTAGCGACTGCCCTCTTTTATCTATTTGTTAATCTCAATTTCCGTTTTTTTAATTCCTGGGGTCAAATGGATGCACTAAAGCAGTGGGAAGACATTTTTGCGATTTGGAGTGGGATAATATCTTTGATGACACCAGGAGATATCATCTTCGGCCTCCTAACTCCCCTGTGCCTATGGCAGATAAGCCTGACCCAACCTGCAACATCCTTTCGTAAATTTCGTCGTTCCCTCCTATTTCTGGGCATCGCTTTATTTTTAGGTCATTACAAATTGACCGAAAAGAGTAACGGATACGCTGAACAAAATCCTTTGTTTTTTGTTATAAGACAAAAGCTTTTCCAAATGCAACTGACCTATGGGGGATATTTTTCGGGTCGTAATGATTTTCTGACATTCCAACGCTCGGATTTTATCCAATATAGTCCATCCTTGTATATGCCCGGCAAGGATCCCTATTTCCCTTTTTTAAAAATCCCTGTGGCCGCCCCACCCCCACTCCCATTCGCCTTCACCTCTAAACCCAACGTTGTCTTGATACTCATGGAATCCGTAAGAGCCTTTGAATCAGGCACTTACGGGGGGACCCCGTCCTTCACTCCCAATATTGATCGTCTTGCGCGTGAAGGTATTCTTTTTAAAAACTTTTACGCCAATGGCGCCCAAACCATCCGAGCAGAATTTGCGATTCATGCCTCGTATGTCCCAAATATGCGCGGGGGGCAGGTTTTTATTGACCAACCGGAATTAGCTGTAAAAACTCTTGGGATGGTCTTAAAAGACCAAGGCTATTCGACCCATTGGATCGGGTCCCATCCCCCAACGTTTGACAACAAAATCAAATTTCATTCCAACCATGGGATAGACTCTTTCCATTACAAATTTACGCCACGCTATCCCCCGATTGGCATGGGGGCGGCAGACTTAGATCTGGTGGATTATGCCCTGGATGTTTTATTGCAACAAAAAAGTCCCTATTTTGCGGAGATTATGACACTCAGCAATCATTATCCTTTTGCCTCTTATCCAACGGATTCACAGGCCCCCGCAGCCCATGGGTCAGAGATGTATCAGAAATATTGCCGTGGAATTTATTACACCGACGCCGCCGTGGGAGATTTTTTCAATAAAGTTCGAGCCAACCGCGCTTTTGATAATACGGTTTTTATAATTACGGGAGATCATGGTGTATGGATTTTTCCGGAGGACCCGCGTTTTGATGGGATGGTATTAAGGCAGGAGGCTTTTTTTCGGTCTCCTCTGGTGTTCTGGTCCCCGGACCATCTGAAACCCCAACGTGTGAACGTTCTTGGAAGCCAAATCGATATCACACCGACACTCCTGGATTTATTGAACATTCGTCTTCCCAACGCGTTTATTGGATCCTCTCTTTTTCGCAATGATATCCCGGACCGCTACGTTCTCATGAACCATGACAATCGGTGGAACCTCCGTTGGGGAAACGATTACGCCTATGACACAGGTCCGGAGTATTTCTTGAGCCATTACCCATTGGGTTCAACCCTGGATATGGAGAAATTCTTAAAGAACGAACGGATTGATCATCTATTTTTTCACTCCAAAATCGACTTGTTTCAGTCCTTTAAAAAGGGTGACTTTGAATTATTGGACCAGACCCGACGAACGTACCTAGAGGCTTTTGCTGAGGAAGCGCAAGAAGCTTTTGACAGGACTCTCTTAACAAACCGAATTTATCCTCCCCATTTAAGAGGAAAGTGAGGCATAACCTCCGTGAATGATCATTCATCTGAACCTCAATGTTTGGACGCGTCTCGCTGGGTCCGCCGACAGTTGGTGAAATCCAGGTTTCAATTAAAGTTTTCCCTAGCGGTATTTTCCCTCATGACGCTATTCATGGTCATTTCCTGGTATTTTGGAAATCATTACGTGAACCATTTGGCATCTTCAGGTTTAATCGAAAAAGGAGAAGTCGCGACACACATGCAGGTGATGGTGCATGTGATTGTTCGGAACAGCATCCTCTCCTGGATCTTGGTGTTTGGACTCGCTCTTTTGTTTTCTCATTTTGTGGCGAGCCCGATTTATCGTTTTGAGCAGATTATGCGTAAGGTCCAAATGGGGGACGTCTCGCATCGTGTCACGATGAGGCCCTATGATGAACTTCAAACTCTGGCCCAGGAAATCAATGGGGCTCTTGAGCAAATTCGTTCCAGGGCAGGTTTGGAAATTTCGCGTCGCAAACGATTGGGCATTGAACTTGAACGATTGTCTGGTCTCGCTCGTTCCGCAGGCGTAGTGGACGGGATGAAGGAAACCGAACGGCTATTGTTAGAAGAAAAGAATCACCCCTCCCTTTTTAAGCTCCCTCCAGAGGTGGAGTAACCCATTCCACAGCGTTTCGAACGATTGCATGAGACAGCCCACGAGGGACATCAGAGGGGACATGTTTGCTTAATTGACGTCCGCAACCGTGAGTTGAATAGTCCTTTCTCTCCCCTAAAAATTCCCCCGACTTTACGACAATAATTTATTGATTTGTTGATAACAGCCTCCTCTCCTTCTTATTTGTATTTGGGATCGGCCTCTCTCGGAACTTTTGTGTCATTGAATTGTTTGAGAGAATAAGGGAGTATGCCCCTTCAGGAGGTTTGTATGATCGTTGTCACAGCCGCAACCGGCCACATTGGGAAGGTCTTGGTGGAAGAACTACTTCGGCGAAAAGAAAAGGTCCGCGCCCTGGGTCGGGATCTTCAAAAACTGAAACCCCTGGAGAACGTCGGCGCGGAAATCCTGGCACTAAATTTGACGGATTCCGCAGCGGTGAAGAAAAGCTTTCAAGGGGCTGAAGCCGTTTTTACTCTGATTCCCCCTAACTACGCCGCCTCGAACTTGATGGCCGAGTATGGAAGAATCGGGCAGGTTTACGCTGACGCGCTGAAAGACGCCCAAGTTAAATTCGTGGTCAATCTCTCCAGCATCGGCGCCCAGCTCCCGGACAAAACGGGTCCGATGAAAGGGCTCCACCAGGTGGAGGAAAAATTAAACCAACTGGGCCAAGTAAATATACTTCACCTACGCCCCCCCTACTTCATGGAGAACCTCTTTGTGAACCTGGGACTCATCAAGGGGAAGGGGATCAACGGCAGTCCACTGAAACCGGACCTCGCGATTCCCATGATCGCCACTCAGGACATCGCCCACGTGGCGGCGGATCGACTAGCGAAACGAGATTTCAAAGGCCACACCGTTATGGAGCTTCACGGGCAAAGAGATCTAAGCATGACAGAAGCCACCCAGGCCCTAGGAAAAGCGATTGGGAAACCCGATCTTCCCTACGTACAGTTTCCCTATGACGAAGCCCTTAAGGCCATGATCACCATGGGGTTGTCCCAGAACGTGTCGGAATCTCTCATCGAAATGAACCAGGCCTTTAACAACGGCATCGTGAAACCCACCCAACCCCGATCTACCGTAAGCACCACACCCACGTCCATCGAGGAGTTCGCCAAAACCTTCGCCGAGGTCTATCGGCAGAACTAACGATGCCTTCTTACAAGTTCCGGAGCCATAATCACAAGGAGGAATGACCAATGAAAGTGGGCGTGATCGGAGCGGGTTTTGTGGGCAGCACGGGAGCCTACGCGATGGTGCTTCAAGGCGCGGCCAGTGAGATTGTTTTGATTGACATCAACCGAAAGTTGGCCCAGGCCCAAGCGGAAGATATTCTTCACGCCACGCCCTTTGGGCCATCCGCGCGAATCGATGTGGGCGATTATCCAGACTTGGTCGGGACCCAGGTGGTGGTGTTGGCCTGCGGGGTGGCTCAAAAACCCGGAGAAACGCGTATTCAGCTTTTAGATCGGAACGTCAAGGTTTTTCAAAACGTGATCCCCCAAGTTCTCAAATACGCCCCGGAAGCCCTATTGGTTGTGGTCTCCAACCCGGTGGACGTGTTGACGCACATCGTCACGCGTTTGGCCAACCGGCCTCCCGGACGCGTGATGGGTTCGGGGACTATTTTGGATACGGCCCGTTTCCGGGCGCTGGTGGGAGACACCTTGGGTGTAACGTCCCATTCGGTTCAAGCCTATGTGGTCGGGGAACATGGAGATTCGGAGGTCCTCTGTTGGTCCAGCGCCCAGGTGGGAGGCCTTCCCATCGAAGACTTTGCGGCCCAAATTCAAAAACCCCTCACGACGGATGTGAAAGCTAAAATTGATGGGGACGTTCGGCAGGCGGCGGCTCGCATTATTGAGGGAAAACAGGCCAGTTATTACGGGATCGGAGCCGGCATCGCTCGTTTGGTCCGGGCCCTTCGGGACGACGAACGGGCGGTTTTCACTGTTTCAAACGGGGATGTCCAACTCTCCGGTCTTCCCCCGGTTTGCTTATCCCTTCCGCGGGTGGTTGGTTCCCAAGGGATTATTTCCACCCTAAAGCCAACCCTCTCTTTCTCTGAAAACCAAGCACTCCTCAAGAGCGCCCACTTCTTGGAATCCGTAATTCTAGAGCTCGGGTTTAAATAACCCCCCTCTTCTAAGGCCTCACTTGAATCGTCGCCAGAACGTCCCGAATTTCTTGACTGTGGGTTTTCGGATTCACGGAAAGATTCGCGTAAAGCAAGGTGCCATCTTTTCCAATAATAAACGTGGCCCGGCTGGGGAACAAAAGGCCCGAGACGCCGAACGCTTTTGAAACAGTTTTCTCGCGATCCGAGATCAAGGGAAACGGCAACTGATACTTGGCGATAAACTTTAGATGGGATTTGATGGAGTCGTAACTGACCCCAACCACAGTCGCCTTTAACCCCCGGAACGCGGCGATATCGTCCCGAAGGCCGCAGGCTTCGGTGGTGCATCCCGGCGTGTCGTCCTTGGGATAGAAATAAAGAACGAGAGGGGCTTTGGAAAGCCATTCCTGAAGATGAAACGTTGTCCCGTCGCTCAGAGGAGCGGAAAAGTCGGGTACTTTGTCTCCCACTTTTGGAGCGGCTTGTGAAAAACCGAACATAAGCATTCCTCCCAAGGAAAAAATAACGGCCCTTTTGTTCTACCTGCTTCAATTCTACCAAATGGGGATCGACCTATTTTCAGGCCCATGCCCCGTTTCCCCTCGGGGCGCCATTTTAATTCGATCGGTATCGAAGACTCTGTCTTCATAGATCTCCTTTTAAAAACAGCGCCGCACCCAGTCCTACACCAGGTGCGGCGCTTTGAATCCGAGACGATGCGTTCTGAGGTGATATTAACGAGCTTGCGCCAATATCCCAATCGCTTCACCGCTGACAACGATCTCCACCCGGCGATTTTTTTGCCGTCCTTCAGTCGTTTTGTTGGATTCGATAGGATTGGATTCACCAAATCCTTGGGATTTGATGGAATTCGATGCCACGCCTTGTTTGACGAGATAAGCCCGTGCGGACTCGGCTCTTTTTTCTGACAATTGCTGGTTGTAGGCTTGGCTCCCCACGCTATCGGTATGTCCTTCTACATTCAATTTTAAACCAGAATGAGAGGAGACAATTCCCGCCACCTTAGCCAATTTTTCTCGAACGGCCTGCCCCAACGTCGAACTTCCCGTTTCGAAAAGAGCGTCCGACATATTGACGATGAGACCCCGAACGGAATCTCGTGTTTGAAGAACGGAGTTTAACTGTTCCAAGAGCTGTGCACGAAGGACAGCCTGATCCCCTTCAGCCCTTTCGGCCCGATTGTTGGCATCCACAGCCTGGCCTTTGGCTTCCTCAGCCGCGGCCCGAGCGGAGACCGCTTCGGCTTGAGCTTTGGTGGAGGAGGCGGTGGCACTCGTTGCTAAAGCCATAGCCGCAGCCCGTTCCGTGTCCGATTTCCCTATGGCTTGCTCCGCCTTGGCCAAAGCCTTTTCCGCTAGGGCCTGACTCTCGGTGGCTTTGGCGGCTTGTGTGTTCGCGCTCATTATTTCCTGTGCCGACTGTGTCCGTTCTGTCGCTAAACCCTCTGCGGATTGGCGTTTGAGGCTAAGGGAACGACTGTCTTCCGCGCTCTGGACGGCTTGGCGTGCTGTCTTAATTCTGTGTTTTCTTCCGCCGTCTTTCGTTTCCGATAGGGTCAGAAGTCTCTCGGCGTTTTTGAACCCATCCGCCTCATACTTTTCGGCCCCGGACGCTTTGGCAATCTGGACGGCATTACGGGCTTGGTAGACGTAGAAAGGTGTCTCTTTGTCCATCCTTTGCGGTGGGCGGTCCGTGGCCGAGTTGTTTTTCGTGTATTGTCCTCTGGGAAGCAACTCGTATTTCGCCTCTGTTAATGAGATTTTCTCATCCTCGTCTGGCTTGATGGCGTTTTCCAAAACGACGACATCGCTGGGCTGGGAAACAGCGAAGTACGGTTCGGCTGTCACAAGCAGACTCAATGTTTGAAGCGAGGATTTCGCCCTCAAGGAACTTTCTCCGTCATCGATAATCAACTCTCCCAAATTGGTCGCCCTGCCATCCGGTGAAATCGCCCATAAGACATAGGTCAAGTATTCGGTCCCGAACTGATGGGGCGGTGTCAAATTCTCAAACCATGCTTTAATATTCGTCTCACCACGTTTGTTCCAAACTTTGGCCTCGCCTTTTGCAGAGGGGAGAAGCACCGTGCCTTTGAAATCAATTTTCACGGATCCTTTTAGATTCCGGTAATTAATGGCTTGAGCGGGTGTTTGTACAACCGTGACGTTGTAAAGCGGCTTTGTGGTGGCCTCCGCGGCGTTACTTTGATGTTGAAACGTCAAGAACACGATGGTCATGCTTAGGACAAGCAACATTTTATTCATAGGACGAACCCCTTTTTTTGTTTTTTAGAACATAAACTCAATACGTGCTTTTCTTTCATCATTGCACGATCCGGCGCCCTTGAATGAGGCGAACAAGAACCAAAAGGATCGCCGCCACCAACAAAATATGGATGTATCCACCCATCGTGGTTGAACTTACAAAACCGAGCGTCCATAAAACCAGTAATACCACAGACACTGTCCAGAGCATGGCCCCTCCTTTTCAACCTTTAAAGTAGAAACGTACGCCCGCCCCAGCATTTACGCGAGTTTCGGTATCCGGCGTAAAGTCAACCAAAGGAGTTATTTCTCCGAACAACTCGATCGGAACCCGAGGGAACATATAACTGACCCCAAAAGGAATGCGTACGCCCAACCGCGCGTCGTGACCGGTCAGAAGACGACCACCCACCCCGACATAGAGGGGCATTCGCCCCTGCAATCGCGATAGATCTAAGTCAAAATGCCAAAGGTGGTCCGCGTGGATCTCGAACCGGTCTTCGCTCCCGGACAAATCCCAAGCCAGAGCGAGGTCCACCGCCCGTGTGCGTGACAACCAATACTTAGCTGAAAAACCCGTTGGATCGCCTACGATCACCCCCACACCAAGATCCCCGGCACTTCCCGCTTGAGGACCCGCGGCCCAAACCGCCCCCACCATCCCCAGGAGAAGAACCAGCGAAGTCGAACGTCTGAATAAAGTTGAATTCATTTCAGGTGCTCCTTTAGTTTCAATCCATTAGGGCGTTGTCTTTCCCCACCCCTGGCTGATAAGACGTCGTAACCTCTTGAAAGGTTACACCCTGGACGAATGAAACATTTGCGACGCTTCAGGTGTTCTGGATGACACCATTAAGTTATGATGAGAGGAGATACCAGTGTTGCGCCGGGGAATTGGCCAATAGCCTGGTGGCAACACCGGGAGATTAACTTGGATTTTAATGAGGCCGTTCCACCCCTGGATGAGGAACTTATCACGGCCACCCTCGCTGGTGACGGGGCAGCCTTTGCCGTTTTGGTCAGAAGATACCGACCTCCTCTTTTGGAAATGGCCTGTCGTATTTTGGGTCAGCGGGAGGAAGCGGAAGATGTCCTGCAAGAAGTTTTTATGAGCGTCCACGCCCATCTCAACCGCTTTCGCGGCGAATCAAAGCTTTCCACCTGGCTTTACACCATCGCTTTAAACCGTGTCCGAAACCAGATCAGACGGCGCGGAAAACGACGCATCATCTCGTTAGACATCGTTCCGGAGGAAGGGACCCACCGCTGGGAACTCCCGGAGAAAGGCCCCCCCATTGAAGAAGTCGTGGCGCAGCAGAGAGATTCCGAGAAGCTTCGATCCGCCGTCGATGCTCTTCCGCCCCATTTTCGCGCCATTTTCGTTCTTCATTATTACCAACACGTGCCGCTCAAAGAGGTCGCCCAACAGCTGGAAAAACCTCTAGGAACAGTGAAAGTGTACCTCCACCGCGCGCGTAAACATCTCCAGGCGACTTACTTTGGGGGTTCCCTTGAATCCCCCCAGTAACCTTCAGAGGAATAAACGCGTCCCACTCAGTAGCAGAGGGGGAGATTTCATGCGCGGACGGCACTTGAATCAATGGATCAGCGGACTGGCTTTTTTATCGATTCTCATAAACGGAGCCTTTTTTTTCTACGCCCTCAACAAGACGCCCCTCTTCCTGGGAAACAGATTTCTTTTGCTTTCCACTTCGCTGATTCTCCTCCTCTCCCTGATTGCAATATTGTATTTGTCATTTCGAAGCGCCGCGGTCATTGGCCTCCGCATTGAAACGTCCTTGAACGAAAGCAAAGACCGTTACACCATTCTTGTAAATAGCCTCAAAGACCACGCCGTCCTCCTCGTGGATCCGGCTGGCCGCATCCTCACGTGGAACGCGGGCGCCGAACACATTTTCGGATACCGAGCGGATGAAGTCTTGGGCGATCCTATTTCGCGTTTTTCCTCACCTGAGGAACAAACGACCGGGAAATTACAGGGAACATTTATGGAAGCCACGCGCCAAGGTTTTTACGAAGAGCAAGGATGGCGAGCGCGAAAAGATGGATCCCTTTTTTGGGCAGAAATGGTGACAACCCCTTTAACGGACAAAAACAATGGGCTGTTGGGGTTCTCCCAGGTGCTTCGAGACATTACCCGTCGCAAAAAGGAACAAGACACTCTGACCGCGTCTTTGCACGAAAAAGAAGCCCTGCTGAAAGAAATCCACCATCGGGTCAAAAACAACTTGCAGATGATTTCCAGTCTCCTCCGTCTCCAGTCGGAAAATATACAAGACCCAGCTCTCATTTCCATTTTTTTAGAAAGTCAGAACCGCGTTCGGTCCATGGCGATCATTCACGAATGTCTCTACCTATCACCGGACCTGGCGCGCATGGATTTCGCTGATTACGTCGACAAGCTAACCGATAACCTGCTGCGCACATACAGCATCCATATGGATAAAATCCAGCTCCGGCTTGACGTGGACAAGGTGCCTCTCAATCTGGACATCGCCATCCCGTGCGGTCTTATTCTTACAGAGCTGGTCTCCAACGCACTAAAATACGCCTACCCTGACGGCCGGCAGGGAACGATTTTTGTGAAATTTCGGGTTCTCCCAAGGGAAGGCTACGAGCTCACGGTGGCGGACGAAGGCGTGGGGTTGGCTCATCCCATTGATTTTGACTCTCCCGAATCCCTAGGACTTCGCTTGGTCCAAATTTTAACGGAGCAATTGCGGGGTAAAATAATGGTGGAGACCAACCCCGGCACTCGGTTCACCCTCACTTTCAGAGAACCCGCAGGACGATCACCCAATGACGGAGGAATTCAATGACGGGAAAACGGATTTTGATCGTGGAAGACGAACGCATCGTGGCGGAAGACCTAAAACGGCTGTTAATAAAAATGGGGTATGGGGTGACAGATATCGCCGCCAGCGGCGAAGAAGCCCTCCGGAGCGTCAAAAGCCAAAAACCGGACCTCGTTTTGATGGACATTCGGATCCAAGGGCCCCAAGACGGCATCGAAGTGGCGGAACACCTCTACGCCGAATACAACATACCCGTAAGTTATTTGACCGCTTTTGCGGACGCCCCTACCCTGGACCGAGCCAAAGCCACAATGCCCTATGGCTACATTTTAAAACCCTTTGAACCAAGATCCCTTCAAGCCGTCCTTGAGTTGGCCATTCATCGCCACATGATGGAAAGCGTGGTCAGCGAGATGGACGGTTGGCACGCCCGCGTTCTCCATAGTTTGCCGGGCGCCCTCATGGCCACGGACCGACTGAACCGGATCATTTTCATAAATAAGGCAGCCGAAACATTGACCGGCTGGACCCCCGACGCTCTTTTCGGCAAACCCTTGTCCGATTACCTGTTAGAGGAAAAGGGGAAACCCATCCCCCCCGCTGGATCGGAAGGAACTGGTTCCTTTAAAACCAAAACCAACGGTTCGGCCCCCATCACCTATACCCGCACCATCTTACCCGGAGAAGATAACGAACCAAACGGCGAATTGATTATTATTAAACTTTTCTGACCCAAAGCGTCAAACCGAGAAATCCAGACCCTTATCGGTTGGATTTAAGGGTCAGGGCATTGGTCATTCTTTCTTCGATCACGGACCAATTCACGTTTTTGAAATAAGCCTCAATGTAGGCGGACCGACCAACTCCGGCGGCCGCTAAGGCCCCAAAATCAAGGATGTAGGCGTGTTCCCACACATCCATAACAAGGATGGGCACAAACCCCGCCACGTTTCCCACTTCATGATCGGAGATCCAAAAGTTATTTAATCGTTTCAACAACGGATCATAGCTCAAGACGACCCATCCAACGCCACGAAATTTCCCGATCTGAATGAACTGTTTTTTCCAACGTTCAAACCCTTTAAAATCCTCAGACAGTTTTGTCATCAACGGAGAAGTGGGGGCCAATTCACTCCCTTTCTTTAACGCACCGAAATAATATTCATGCAGAACCATGCCATTATATTCAAAGCCAAACCTTCGTTGGATCTCAGAGTGCTCGGCATTGTTCAATTCTTTGCCAGCCTCCGCCGTATCCCAGACCAACTTATTGAGCAGATTGGTGTTCGTCACATACCCTTCATACAATTTCCAATGCTGATCGATCCCTTTCTCCGATAAGCCATCAAGATCCTTGGGCTTTAGATCTTGTCTTACTTTGTACGTGGCATACGGGTTGGAACTTGTGTCATTCATAGGTTTCTCCTTTGGACTTCATGGATGCGGACTCTAGTGAGACACAGACCATGACGAAAGGGTTACTCCTGATGAACACCAGAAAGAGGGCCCTCCGTCACCGTTCCGGATCTTTGTAACCTTTTTCCGATTTTCGCGTCTTACCAATGACGTCTTTTTTGAAACATAACTCTTGAGCCGACGGAAGGGGTTCCCTTTCACGCGAGAGGGAGCGGGGGAGGAAGAAGAGATGTTATCAACGAAAAATTGGCTCTCATTCATCTCCCCAGACCATCTCCGACGACAGAGGGGGGAAGGGTTTCTTGTTTTGGCCCGTCGCGACCGAAGTCTCCCCACTCAGGGCAACCGAAATTTCTTGTTCGGCGCCCTCCTCATGCTGATCATAGCGCTCGGCCAACCCATCCAGGCGGACATTGTGGCAGACGTGGAACCTCCAAAAGTGGCTGGTGGTTTACGTTTTTTCCCCTCAAACGACGTTTTCCGCCCTCTGCTGGCCGACCCCAAAGAACGACAGTTTTTTATGAGCATGCTCAGTGTGAAGACCCCCACCGATTCGTACACCGCCTGGTCCGTTGGTTTTGGAGAAAGTTTGGGCTTGGTCCGGTGGGATGGACAATCTTTCCAATCCCAATTGAGCTTTCTGGCCGGCGTGTTTTCCCAATTCGATTGGAGCACCCCCTCAAAAGATCTCCTGAACACCGATTTCACCTTTGGGGTCGCGGCCACCCACCGATGGAGCCGTTTGACGGGACGTCTCCAATATTACCACCAAAGTTCTCATTTGGGTGACGAACTCCTCCTCCACAATCCCATCCCACGATTGAATTATAGTTACGAGGCGTTGGAAAATGTCTTGGCCTTGGAAACCCCTCTCTACCGAATTTACGGAAGTGCGGAGTATCTGGTGTCCCGGGATCCCACCTATTTAAAAAGATGGAACATTCATTCGGGCGCCGAATTGCGCGGAGGCGCCTCCCCCGCCTTCTTCCGACCAGTGGCGGGTCTCGATCTGATGTGGAAAAAACAGCATCCGGACGGATTTGATGTCAGCGCAAAAGCCGGTCTTGAGATGGGAAAACCCGCCATGCGAGACCGTCATTTGCGCCTCTTGCTGGAATTTTACGACGGCTATTCCCCCTACGGTCAATTTTTTGACCTAAAAATTCGTTACTTGGGCGTCGGCGTTTACGTAGGATTTTAAATTTAAATCCTTGTTATCGGTTTTTTCATGATCGGTTGGCCACCGTTCGATTGGGGAAACACTACACGAGGGCTTGCGCTCCGGAAAAAAGATCGGAATGCTCATGGAAGGGGATATCGGGGACAGCCTCCAAACGGAACCCCACGGAATGATAGTGAACCGTGAACGCCAACCGTTGGTTGGGCGAAACCGCCCAGAAAAGGGTCGGTCGATGGCGCAGGATATGGGCGGCCTTTTGAAAGGCGTCGGGGGGCTTTTGGCCCTCCACCAATTCTAAAAAGGGAAGCCCCTCCGCAAACCCTGAAGAGAGTTCACTCACCAATCGTTCTAAGGTGCGATCGGAGGCTTTGGTTTCCGCGTAAAGACGGACGCGCCCATCCATCTCTTGAAGAGCCACATCCAGGGAATCCAGTTCGAATCGCACCAGACGGCGGTGATAACCGTAATGGGTCACTAAGGCAACGTAGACGGCCGCCTGGGTTATGGACTCCCGCCGCAAACCGACCATCAAACCGGTTTCGTTCCGCACAAACAGACTGAACGAAGATTGGCGACCTGACCCCAACCGAAACCAATGACCGTTTAATTGAATCAACCCCCGCTTGATCCCTCGGGTCCAAAACAAAAGTTCCCAATCGGTCACAGGGGACTCCTCGAACCGTTGTCGAACAATTTGTCGAAACCCCCGAACCGTGCCCCCTGCCGCTTCCACCGATTGGGCCGCTTGTACCACTTGATCCGATAACCAACTCATGGATCCCCCTTTCGCTTCCGTGCTCCCGGGGGTACATCACCCAAGGGCGAAAAGCAAAAATACGATACATTTGTATAGTTACCAAGTCAAGGCCAAATGCTAAAATCAAGGACCGTGAAAATACGATTCGCTCCGATGGCCTGTCTTTTTTTTTCACTGACCGCCTGCGGCCCACAGGGCGATCATTCCGTCCGCACCGATGGCCTCGAATCCCTGGACGTTCTCCGCCTCAAACTTCACGCCCGCCAAAACGATGTGAACCGATTTAAACAACGACTTGAATCCGCCCCCGCCCACAGCCGGTTTAAGGCCGAAGCCGATTGGGACGGGGTTCAGGAACGTTTGACCGCGGCACGTTTAAAACTCGATGCCCTCAATAGCGTGGATGTCCACGATCAACCCCAAGCCCAGGCCGATTTCCACGAAACCCTTTCGGAGCTCACTCGTTTTTTAAGAGAAATAGAACAGCGGTATGGGACGAACAATAAATGAAACGCTTCTTTAAAATCCTGCTGGTTCTCCTTTTATTGACCCTCGCTGTCCTTGTGGGAGCCGGGTTCTGGCTTAAAGCCCAATACCCCCCGGAACGCCTCCGTCAAATAGCGGCCGATACGCTGGGAGAAAAGTTGGGCCGACAGGTTAAAATGACCAACGCCCGGCTCAGCCTCCTTCACGGACTCGAGTTAACGGGCGTGACCATTTCCGAACCTCCTGATTTTTCGAAAGGGACGTTCATTGCCGTGGAGAGGGTAAGGGTTTTTCTCCGCCTCCTGCCCTTGCTGTCCCGCCAAATCATCATTCGATCCATCGATTTAGAGAGACCCCAAATCCACCTGAAGCGATCCGCAGAGGGAGTTTTCAATTTTTCGGATCTGACCCAACCGCCTCCCCCCTCCTCCGAGCCCCCAAAGGGGGAAGGGCCAAACCTAAATACGTTCCTCATTTCCAACGCCACCCTGACCGAAGGAGAACTAACGTTCCGGGATGACACGTTGAACATGGAGGTCGGACTCCGCGCCCTCAACTTTCGCGTTTCGGGATTTTCCCTGACCAACCCTTTCAGCATAAACGCCCAAGGAAACCTGGAGATCCATCTCGGCACCGCCACGTGGAAAGGTCCCTTGGGTTTACAGGCACGCCTCTCCCCCTGGGGAGACCGCGCCATCCAACTGGAAAATTTACGTTGGGGACTTGGGACCACTTCCCTGGAACTGAACGGTGTTTTATCCCCATTCCCCTTACCCCATGCCGCCGTGACGCTAAACCTTGACCGGCTCACCACCGATCTTTTATCCCCTTTCGTGGTTTTTCCTGACGCCCTGACAGGGACCCACCTTTCCGGCCGCTGGAAGGTCCACGCCTCGACCACGGCCCTGGATCTTGAGGGAACTTTTAACGCCCAAGGTTCAGACATCGAATTGGATGGATCTGTGACCGCCCGGAGCTGGTCTGAAGCGGACGGATTTCATCATCAAGTTAACCTTCGACCAAAATCGTTTCGCCTCGAGGGGCCCCCCTGGATTCCCACTCTCACGGGAAGCGGTCCCCTGGGCGGGGAATGGACAGCGACCGCCTCCAGCGGGAACTGGTCCGTTGCGGGGAATCTCACCGCCAACGACGCGACATTTCTTTACGATGGGTGGCTCGAGAAACCAGCCGGGACCCCTTTCACTCTGACCGGGTCGGCAAAGAGCCGGGGTCCAGGGGAACCCCGATTGGTTGTGGACCTTCGCGTACCCGATCTGGAGATCACTCCGGGCGGCCCTTGGCCAAAAAATATCCGTTTGAATGGAACACTCGGTATCGTCGCGGAATGTCAAGGAACCCCATCGGATTTGGCTTTTGACTTCACGGCGGATGGACTCACCCTTGAGGCCGCCTACAGCGAATCGTTCAAAAAACCAGCGGACTCCACGTTGGTTTTCTCCGCCATGGGCCGACTTCGGAACCAGGCCGCCGTTCAACTCACCGCAGCGTCGGTTCGAACCTCCGCTGGCCTTCTGGATATCCGGGGAGGCATCACCGATCTCAAGGGCACCAAACGCCTCGATTTAACTTTGAAGGGAAAACAGGATTTGGCCCAGTTGAGTTTGAGACTCCCCGCCCTCGCCCCCTACCATTTCCGGGGCGAGACAACCCTAGACGCCACGGTCAAGGGCCCCGCAGAGAACGTTCTCATTCAAGGGAGATTTGACCTCACAGATGCCTCTTTAACGGCCTTACCTGGCGTGGGCTTAATGAATCTTAACGGGCGAATCCATTTCACCCCGGACCGGGCCCGCATCGAATCCCTAAAGGGGAAAGCGTTTGGCTCTCCTTTTACACTCTCCGCCCAAATTGAAAATTTCGACCGACCCACCATCGCCTTAGACGGGGATTGGGCACGCTTGGAAGTTGAAAAGGTTCTTAAGGTCTTTTCCGCCACCCCGTCCCCCGATCCGTCTTCTCCAACGAAACCGGCCACCGCTCCCGGCCGCGCCCCCATCGCTCACATCATGGGGGTCTTCCGCATTGGAGAAATCACTCACCCCCATTACGTGGGGAGAAACTTTCATTTCAATTGGAGCCTCCGCGAGATGGGTCCCGACCTTTCGGTCCTTTCGGGGACCGCCACCGTGACCGCCGCCACCGGCGAAATCAAAGATATCCCGGTCGCAAAGAAAATAAATAAACTCATGGGGCGAGAAGGGTCGGACATCACCTACAAACAATTGTCCGGCCGCTTCCAGGTCACCCAGGGGGTAGCCACCATCCAACACTTCACCCTCGACAGCGATCAAACAGATTTTTTCGCAAACGGACGGGTTCGTTTGGGCGACATGGATTCAAACCTGAATTTGATGTTGAAATTGCCCCCCGGCTCAGTGCGGGGCAGTGTGGGAAATTGGTTAACAGCGGAAGATGGTCGGCCCACCATAGAAGCCCACCTGGAAGGCCCACTGGGGAACCCCCAGGTCAAGGTCAACAAAGCGGACGTTATTCGTCGCGCCGCGAAAGATATCTTTAAAAAGACGCTCGGCGGTTGGAAGGGAAAACCAGACCACTCCAGCTCTTCGACACAAGGAAACGCGACTCCCACCCCGACGACTTCCCCCACCCCCATAGAAACGTTGGAAGACTTAGGAACCCGCGCCTTGGAAAAACTGTTCAGAAAGCAATAAGGAAACGACTCAGGTCAAAACATTTCACCCTCTCCCGCGAGCGGGAGAGGGTCGGGGAGAGGGTGGGGTTTCCCAACGATAAACGGATCGGAATTTTGCGGAGGGATGAAACAAGAAATAAGTCGGATCAGGTCAGTGAACGGGAAACTTTCGTGACATGATAAAGGACGGGCCCCGCTGGAAGATTGACGGTCACCTGTTCCCCTTCCTTGTGACCCAACAGCGCCTGAGCCACGGGCGACTGAACGGAAATCCATCCCTTTGAAAAATCAGCTTCCGCCGCGTCCACCAGGGTGTATTCCAGGGATTCACCGGACTTCACTTCCTTTAAATGGGCGGTGGCGCCAATTCGAATTTCGCCCTCCGCAACGTTAGACTCATCAATAATTTGCGCGGACCGCAGTTTCTCTTCCACCTCGTTGATCCGCCGTTGGACCTTGGCCTGTTCTTCCTTGGCGGCGTGGTATTCTGCGTTCTCTTTGAGATCACCCTTTTCCCGAGCTTCCCCAATTTCGCCGCTCAATTCCCCCCGCCGCTCTTTCAAACGAGCCAAATCATCTCGAAGTTTTTCATACCCCTGCCGCGATAAAAAGGTTTCTCCAGCCATAGTCCAACTCCTAACACTTTAATTTCCCCGATCAAGGGGTCTTCACCCGCAATTCAAATTCTATAAAATGCCACCCGTTGTTCTATGAAGTGACCCACCCGATCCATCCGACGACATTCCCGGCTCGGTCTCGGTCTCCGGACTAGCGTCCTCCAACCATTTCCTCGCTCCCCGGCTCGGTCATGGCCCGGGGGTTTAAGAGGATCTCCAACTCTTTTTCGGAGAGGATCTTCTTGTCCAAGGTGACCTGTCGGACTGTTTTCCCTGTGGCGTAAGCTTCCTTGGCGATCTCGGCGGCCTTGTCATACCCGATTTTCGGGGCCAAGGCCGTACACATGGCTAAACTGTTCTCGATGTAGCCTTCCGCAGTGGCCTTGTTGGCCTTAATCCCTTTGACGCAACGGTCCGCCAAGAGGCGGGAGACGTTTGCCAAAATCGCGATGGAGGAAAGGAGGTTGTGGGCAATCATGGGTTTCATGACGTTCAACTCAAAGTTCCCCGACTGTCCCCCAACCGTGATGGCCACGTCCGCCCCGATCACTTGGGCGCACACCATGGCCGCCGCTTCAGGGATCACGGGATTAACTTTCCCAGGCATAATGGAACTTCCCGGTTGCAAGGAAGGAAGCTCTATTTCACCGATACCACACCGGGGCCCCGAGGAAAGCCAACGCAAGTCGTTGCAAATCTTCATCAGGGAAACCGCCACGGTTTTTAAGGCCCCGCTGGTTTCCACGCACGCGTCACGCCCCGCCAACGCTTCAAATCGAGAAGGCGCGCCCACAAAGGGAAGACCGGTCTCTGCACCCAACTTTTTAATAACGCCCTCGATGAAAGCGGGGTTGGCGTTCAATCCCGTTCCCACCGCCGTCCCACCGAGAGCCAATTCGGCCAAATGAGGGATACAGTTTTTGACCCGCTGAACGCTGTGCGCCACTTGACTGGCGTATCCACCAAATTCCTGCCCCAACCGCATGGGGACGGCGTCCTGAAGATGCGTTCGGCCAATTTTAAGAATTCCGTCAAAAGCCACGGCTTTTTCTTCCAGCGCCGCGTGCAAAACGCCTAAAGCCGGCACCAACTCTTTTACCAAAGATTCCAACGCCGCCACATGGATTGCCGTGGGAATCACGTCGTTGGAGGACTGCCCCTGGTTCACATGGTCGTTGGGGTGAACCGGCGATTTCGCACCACGCTGGCTCCCCAAAAGTTCATTGGCCCGACTGGCAATGACCTCATTGGCGTTCATGTTGGTGGACGTCCCCGATCCTGTTTGAAAAATATCCACAGGAAACTGGTCGTCCCATTTCCCGTCAGCCACTTCACCCGCCGAAACCCGAATGGCTTCCCCGACTTTTTTATCCAAGATCCCCAGATCCATGTTCACCTGAGCCGCGGATTTTTTAATCAAGGAAAGGGCTCGAATAAAGGACCGGGGAAACCGCCACCCACTCACGGGAAAGTTTTCCACGGCTCGCAGGGTTTGAATCCCGTACAAGGCGTCAGCGGCAACTTCTTTCGTTCCAAGCGAATCTTTTTCTGTTCGGGTATTCATGATGGACCTCGGAGTTAGGATGGGGCATATTCTACTAAAATTGTTATCATAGTCCGCTCATGAAGACACCAACAGACCTCCCCCTTCCCGCGGAACAACCCCCGCGCCGAATTTTGGAAGTGGCCATGGAAATGGCCCTCACTCCCGAAATTCTCTCTTCCATCGAGAAACGTTTTGGCCTGGAAGCCGCTCAAGCGGCAGGGATGTCCACCTCTGTGGGCGGGATTGGCCCTCTTCTTCGGGAACGGGTCATCGCTCAGGAGGAGTTGGGCGCCCGGGTGGTGGGGGTTTCGCTCCTCTACAACACCGTCTGGAGCCAAGCCTGGCACGACTGGAACCATTTGATTTTGGAACGAATCCCGGCGGGCCGGTACCTTCGAGAGGTTTTGAAGGACGCTGGGTTCAAACTGGATTTACCTCTCTTTGACGGCCGCACCATTTCGCTCAAGGTGTGGAAAGCCGCCTACGGGACTGGAGTGGTCTATTTCTTGGATTGCCCTGAAATAGGCGATGTGGTTTATCCCTGCTCCGAAGACGCCCCGGCCAACACAAACGACACCAACGCCTGGGCGGAACGTCAAAGACTTCTGCACAGTTGGGTGGTGGGACGAGGGGCCTTAGCCGTCGCCAAGGCCATTGGATTTAAGCCGGACGTGGTCGTCTTGAGCGAAACCCCAACGCTTTTTGGTCATCCCAAATTGGTCAACGACGAACTGGCGGGGGACCCGCTGTTTGAAACCTCGATCACCGTATTTAACGATCACACCCCATTGGAATACGCGCACCCCATCTGGCCAAAGGAAACCCTCGATCTGACGCGCATGAACCCCGCGTTGTATGGGCCCTTCCTGAAAGACGGTCGCATCGACATCACCCAAATGCTGGTGGCGGTTTCGGACGGGGCTTTCGGCGTGGCGGAGAAGCACGCTCGGGTCATGCGCGCCATGCCTTCCCTCCGCCCCCAGGCCGCGAAGATTCAACACGTCACCAATGGCGTCAGCGTCGCCTATTGGCAAAATCCCATTTTCACAAAGAGTGAGACCCTGTCGGACGAAGCCTTGATCGCCGCCAAAGAAAAATTGAAAGAAGAATTCATGGAATGGCTTTGGCGCCGAGCGTTGATGTGGCCCCATTGGGCCAAACAAGCGCGCCATGCCCCTATCGCTCTCTGGACACGCCGGATCACCAGTTACAAACGGTTGGACATTTTGGAACGCATGTTCCACGACCCCGTACGCCGCAAAAAGTTTTTGGATACCGGCGTCGTTTTGGTTGTGGGCGGGCGAATTTATCAGCGGGACAATGTCTCTGAAAAAATGGTTTATGGGCTCGTGGAATTCCTGAACCGAGACGAAGAGTTGGGCGAACGGGTGGTCTTCTTGCACAACTTTAATATCTGGGAAGCCCCGCGGCTTTTCTACGGGACAGACGGAGCCATCATGCTTTCAGACGACGGCCGGGAAGCCTCGGCCACTGGCTTTATGAAAGCCCAAATGAACGGCGCGGCCGTTATTGCAAACCCGGACGGCGCTGTCCCTGAATTCGTTTTCATTGAAGGTTCCGCTCCCGCGGGCCGCCAACCCAATGGGTTCGGCGTCAGCTATTCCAACGGCCAACCGGACCCCGACTCATTTTTACTCGGCCTTAAACAGTTCAGCGCCACCTATCGCGATCCGGCCCGCCGGGCCGCCATGATCCGCGCCGCTCTCGCGGTCACACCGCAGGTCAGCGTCACTCGCACCGCCCGCGAAATGGCAACTTACTTCGAATCGCTCTTGGGTTGATGATCCGATAAACCCTTTCTCACCCGGCGGCGAATGTAAAGGATCCCCCCCACCACGCTTCCCGCAATCACGATGGAAATCAGACTTTCAAAACGGTCCACCCCGTGAGCCAACTCCAACGCTTTCCCCCCCATCTGCCATCCCAAAAAAGACAACAGATAACAGCGCACAATGGTCCCTAAAACAGACCAAACGATGAAGAGACCCAGCGGGATTTTTAAAATTCCGCCCGCCATCGAGATGAGGGACAAAGGCACAACAGGTACCGCCCGCAAAAAGAAAAGGGAGATTTCTTCTCCCCGGCGCGAGAAGTGGCGACCGATGTCTTCCACATCCGACCATTGAAACCCCAGGAACTTCTGAAACTTATCCACAAAGACCTTGCCCCCGTAGTGGCCGAGATAATACATACCGATGGCCCCAATGGTCGAGGCCACCACCCCGGGAAGAACGATTTCAAGCGACGCCTTTAAAAACGCCGCCGCCCAAGAGGCCTCCGCGGGGATCAAAATGAACCCGGCGCCCATAATGATCGCGGGGGACGGAATAGGCACGATCACCTGCTCGATGAGAACTCCCACAAAAACGCTCCACCCGCCGTTCGTACGGAGGGCTTCCAAAATCCATTGGGTCACATGTCCGATCATGGGCGCGCCGCCCACCGTTTCGTTCTCTCCGCGCGTTTTATACAATAACCCTGTGAAAAAACAATTTCTTCTTGTGGCACTGGTGGCTCCTCTCTTTTTTTCGGCCTGCGCGACCATCCCCATTTCCGGCCGCCGATCGTTTAACATTGTCCCTGAAGACCAAGAAATGGCCCTGGGGATAGACGCCTACAAAGACATCGTGACCCAATCGAAGCGGTCCACCGATCCCGTGGCCACGGCCATGGTTCAGCGCGTGGGCGAACGGATCGCCCGGGTCTCCCATCGTCCGGATTACGCCTGGGAATATATTCTTATCGATGACCCAAAAAACCAAAACGCTTTTTGCCTTCCTGGCGGGAAAGTCGCCGTTTACACGGGAATCCTTCCCATCACCAAAACCGAAACCGGTCTGGCTGTCGTTCTGGGCCACGAGATCGCCCACGCCATCGCCAAACACGGGGCGGAACGAATGTCCCAACAACTTTTGATCAACCTGGGCGGCGAATCACTGGAAATCGCCCTGCGAAAGAAACCCACCGAAACCCGGCAAGCGGCCCTCCAGGCCTTTGGCCTGGGCGCCACTTTCGGAGCCGTTTTGCCTTTCGGTAGGAACCAAGAATCCGAAGCCGACCGAATGGGATTGATTTACATGGCCCAAGCGGGTTACGATCCTCGGGAAGCCCTAGCCTTCTGGCAACGCATGGACGCCGCTTCAAGCGGCCAGGCCCCACCCCAATTCATGTCCACCCACCCCAGCCACGAAACCCGCGTCCGAGATCTTGAGAAATGGTTACCGGAAGCGGAACAAATCTTCCAAACCAGCCCCCACTAAGAGGGTTCCCTACTTCAGAACGGTCTTCTTCTCCACACGCCCGCGTTCGTCTAATTCGTAGACGATGGGCACACCCGTATCGAGGTTCAATTCCAACACTTGCTCTTTCGTCAGTTTGTCGAGATCCATAACGATAGACCGCAAACTGTTGCCGTGAGCCGCCACCAAAATGGTTTCCCCATTCTTCACCCGAGGAAGGATGGCACTGTAAAAGTAGGGCAAGGTTCGGGCGGCCGTGTCTTTCAGGCTTTCCGAGATTCCTTCCGGGTTCATATCGGTTTTCTCATTCGGGGGGGGCACATCGTAACTCCGACGCCAAATTTTGACTTGGTCCGCCCCAAATTTTTTCGTGGTTTCTTCCTTGTTCAGTCCTTGCAGAGCGCCATAATGCCGCTCATTGAGCGCTTGATTTTTTTCAATGGGCAGATCCTTTTGTCCAATCACATCCAAGATTATCCCTAAAGTCTTCTGGGCCCGCTGAAGAACCGACGTAAACGCTTGGTTGAATTTTATTCCCTTCAAATGATTTCCCGCCCGACGGGCTTCTTTCTCTCCCGTTTCGGTCAGGGGGACATCCACCCACCCTGTAAATCGGTTATCCAAATTCCATTGCGACTGTCCGTGACGAACCAACACCAGTTTTCCCATGATCGAAACTCCTTAAGGGTGTATTAAATTCGGCCTATTATACGAACTTCTGACGCCCATGGAGTGCGCGTGAGGTTACCGGACTGTTTGGCTTTTGGTAACATTCCCCTGTGGAATCAGGGAACTTTTCAAGCTCAGCAGGGTCTAAACTTGAAGGAAGGGACTTCGAACCCCTCTTTCGTCAACACGGCGCGCGTATTTACGCCCTATCGGTTCGGCTCTGCGGGAACAGGTCCGATGGGGAAGACCTCGCCCAGGAAACGTTTCTGACAGCTTACCGGCGCCTTGGCCAGTTCCGCGGGGAAGCGGATTTCGGATCCTGGGTCTATCGAATTTGTGTCAATCTATGGAAGAACCGTGTGCGTTATGAAAAACGCCGCTCTTTTTGGAAACATATCTCACTCTTTGGCGGGAATAAGGACGATGACGATCCCCGTCCCATGGAAATCGCCGACCCCAAAGACCGGACAGACGCCCCTGCCGAATTGGCGGAACGCCATCGGCACGTCCGGGAAGCCATGGCCGGGCTGGATCCCCATGAGAGGGCGGCCCTCACGCTTCGGGAAATGGAAGACAAAACCTACGAGGAAATCGCCGATCTCTTGGGCCTCCCCCTAGGAACGGTAAAATCCCGGATCGCCCGAGCCCGTGCGACGTTAAAGGAACAGTTGGCACCCTTATTGAGGGACCTATGAACCACATCACAGACGAACAGCTCTCCGCCTTTCTCGATGACGCCCTTGCTCCAGGGGAAAGGGCCTCTATTGTGCGTGCCCTCGCTGGGTTACCCAAACTCCAAAAGGAGCTGGCCGACCTCAAACAACTGAAAAGCCTCCTGCGATCGGGCCCCCTCCCCGAACCACCTGAACAGTTTTTTACCAACGTCCTGAAAAAAGTGAAACATCGCCCGCGCCCATGGGGAACATGGACATTCTCTTTCCTCGGGGCGGCAGCGGCCGCCCTCCTTATGGTTTATGTCGTCCACGATTCAAAGCCCACGTTGTCCTTAGAAAAGGAAGAAAAACAGGTTCCCGCCACCGCCATGCTGCAGAGCACCATGGATTTTCAGGAAATGGCCCAAAGGGAATCCCTTGTGTCCAATCAAATTCTTTCCAAGGATGTCCATTCACCGAAAGAAAAACTCCTGGAAAGAAAAACAGCATGGGACAAATCTACTTTTCGCGGACAAGATGCTTCACTATTACCCCTGCAAGAGGCGGAAGACTTGGTATTGGAAAAGGACATGGCTAGAAAGGGACTTAACACCAGAGAGACTCTCCAAACGCCTCAACCAGCGTCCATGGCGCCCGCCCCCTCTTCAAAAAAAGACGTCGATCTTGGGATCGCCAGAGGAAAGCCGAGTGATCTTTCTCTCAAAAACAAACAGGCGCTCTCCCTAAAAGACGGTTCACCGCTCGAGACGTCCGCTCAAGAGTGGGCAGGAGAATACAGCGGCATCACCATTCCCCGCGAAGTCGTCGTTAGGGACGCCAAATCTTGGGCCGAACTATGGGCCGAACACCAGTCCCCCATGGGAACACCTGCCCCCACCCCTGAAATCAATTTCAATAACTATAGGGTTGTTGGAATTTTCCTAGGTGACCGAGGATCCAGCGGTTACAGTGTCCGAATACTTGGTATGCATAAGGAAAACAACGAATGGATCATCACTTACCAAGAAACGAAACCCAATACGTCCGGTGGCATAGGATTTTTAACCGTCATGACCCAACCCTACCACATCAAAGTCATCCCCCAATCCAACACTCCCGTTCGGTTCATAGAAAAATAATTAGAATCCACGAGAACTTTTTTGTCCTTCTGGTGTCGTAAGTTTGGAGCTAAAAATATATGCCCTTGCACAGACACCGTTTCTCCATTAGGATTAAAACCACATGAAAAAACTATTTCCCCTCCTCCTTTTCGTATTAAGCTGTCTTTCAACCTTTGCCCAGACCGAAGAAAAAACGTCCAACGCGAAACTTCGCCTGCCTTGGGAGATCCTGCAGGGGGTGCTCAAACTCGACGCGAAAGACGTACGCCTGACCTGGGAAGAATACCGGACTATTCTCCGCCTCACCAGTTCCAAGAAAGTTCCTGATTTCAGCATGTCCGGCGGGGATGTGATTTTGTCCCGGGAAGAATTCACCCGACTGGTCCAAAGCCTGATCCCTCCCGCCCTCCCCGCCGCCGAAGCCTTTGTTTCCAAGGCCTCTTATAAGGGGCAACTCCATGGAGACAGCGCTCTTTTCGCGGCTACCCTTCGGTTGGAAATCCCCCAGCGGCCCGCTCACCCGATCCGGTTCGACCTCTTCCCGGCCAACGTGGCTTTCCAAGAAATCAAACTAAACGACCGACACGCTTTAGCTGAAGTTGAAAATGGACGGCTCATCCTGACCATCGCCGAACCCGGGTCCCACAAAGTGACTCTTCACTTTTCCGTTCCTGTTCCGGAGTCCTACGCCTCACAGTCGATCACCATCCCCATCGCGCGAACCCCCATCACAGAATGGACTTTTGACATTTTTGAGCGAAATTTGGATATTGCGGTCCCCGCCGCCCTCCATCGGGAACTCTCCTCCGTAGAGAAAGGCACCCGGGTCCGTGTTCTTTTGCCTCCTTCCACCCAGGTCACCGCCACCTGGAACCCCCTGGCCCCCGACACCGCCAAGGGCCCCGCCCATGTGTATGCGGACGTGGATCACCTCATCTCTGTTCAAGAAGACGCCCTGCGCGTTGTCAGCCAAATCGGCCTTGATGTTTTACAAAACACCATCAACACGCTCACGTTGGATCTTCCGGATGGATTCACGGTTCTTGATGTAAAAGGCGACGCCGTTCGCGATTGGCAGGAAAACGGAGGTTCCCCAAGCACCCTTTCCATTCCCTTTAAAGCCGCTCGCAAGGGGCGGATGGATTTTGTCGTTATTCTGGAACGCGTCCTTCCCGTTGAAAAGACCACCACAATCTTCACCGGCCTCACGGTACGGGGCGCCGTTCGCCAGAGAGGTCATTTGGGCGTGGAGCTGAACAGCGACGCGGAACTTCCTCCCCCCGTGACAGAAGGGTTAGACCCCAAAGACCCCTTCCGAGAACTTCCCAGCACCCTGACGGGGCAAAGCACCCGGCTTCTTTTCGGTTACAAATATGTCAGAACCCCCTTTTCATTAGCCCTCACGCTCGCGCGGCATGAATCCGTCAATCTTATCCCCGCTGTTATTGACCGGGCCGAAGGAACCAGCGTCATTCGGCCCGATGGAAAAATCGTTCACCGGGTCACCTACTCTCTGCGAAGTTCCGCCAAACAATTTTTAGAAGTTTCCCTGCCCAAAGGGGCCCAACTCTGGAGCGCTTTTGTCGAAGGGGCACCGGTCAAACCCGTTCAAGGGGATGGAGATAAAACATTGATTCCTCTGGTCCGATCCCTGCGCGCCCCGAACAACGCCTTTCCGGTGGAACTCGTCTACTACGAAGAACGACCGCGCCTCTCTTTTTGGGGGCGCGAAAACCTTCAACTCCCTATTCCCGACGTTCTCGTGAGCCGCCTCCAATGGTCGGTCGTTACACCTCCCGATCAAAATTTCATCTATTTCGGCCGCGAGTTTGAAAAACCAGAGCGCCCCGGTTTCACCCCTTTCAAACAGATGTCCAAAGGGTTCATCGGGGGGCGCGCCGTTCGGTTCGCCTCAGCCGTCCCAACGGAAAATCAGGTGGAGCCAGACTCCGAAAGAACGAATCGGATGATGGACATTTCCTCTGAACAAGAGGTGGAATTTTCCGTGGCCCAAACATTAGTGGCTCCCCCCTCGGCCCATGACAAGCCCTCCCGGAAAACCAAAGAAGGCCTCGGAGCAGGGACATCGGCCACCGTGGGACTCTTACCCGTTCGGGTTGCGGTTCCCTCCATCGGGAACTCCGTCACCTACTCAAAAACACTGCCCGAACCCAACGCACTTCTGACTTTGCCCCTCTATCACGTGGCGGAATGGGTTAAATCTTTCCTCTGGTTCGTTCCCATGGGATTGCTCGCCCTTGGGACCTGGTTCTTCCGAAAAACGATCCGGAAACGTTTGAACGAGACGACCCCTCACTTTCAAAAATTTCTTCAAAAATACGGCGGGCAATTAACACCCTCCCGCACGCTCTTCTTTTGCCTCGTGGCACTTCTTGGGGCTTCTTACGGCCCCCGCCCACTATTCTGGTTCGTCCTGGTCTTTTTTTCAGGGGCACTCGTTCGATGGGTGCTGTCACTCTTTGATCCGTCCGAAGGAGAAAAAACATGAACATCTTTAAACCCCTTTTACTGGTCGGCCTTCTCGGGTTGGCCCTCCCTTCTTGGCCCGATGAGGTCCCCCACACGAGCGATGAGGGCTCTGGAGAGTTAAGCCTCCCCTGGACGGCTTTCGAAAAACTTCTTCGCCTGGACCAAGACAACGTGAACTTAACCTGGGACGAATTCCAACGTCTCGTGAAACAGACCGGGGTCCAAGAAATGCCCCCTTTCCAACTCCAAAACGGGAAAGTCTCCCTTTCCCGAACAGAATTCAAAACCCTCTTGGACCGAATGAAACTTCCCGCCGGTGAAGTTTCGAAAACCTTCTTGACCAAAGCCCTTTACACCGGGCGCGTCACGCGCAAAGGGGCGCTCCTCACGGCCACGATTTCACTGCAAACCATGAATGAGGGTTCTGTGTTCACCCCCACCCGAATCCCCCTTTTCCCCGGGGACATCGCTTTTGAAGATATCCTTCTGGATGGGAAACCCGCTTTGATTGAAAACGTTAACGGCTGGACCTCGGTCACGTCCCCCACCCCAGGAGCCCACCAAGTCACGGCCATCTTTTCCCTCCCCGCTTCCTTGGACAAGGAACCTTACCGATTGAATTTCAATATCCCAGAGACCCCCATCACCCAAATCGACCTCCTTTTGGCCGCCCCCAACCTGGATGCCCGTGTGGAGGGGGCCTCCCAGGTCCAGGCGTCTCCCGGAGAAGGGGGTACCCGGGTTCGGGCCAGCCTCCCTCAATCAAAATCCGTTAACATTTCCTGGAACGCCGTTGAGCCGGAAAGCACCAAAGGGCCCGCCAAAATTTACGCCACGGTTCACCACGTGGTTTCCGTCCAAGACGACGTGGTGCGGGTCACCGCTAAAATCGAACTGGACGTCCTGCAAAACACCATCAATAATTTGTCCCTTATTGTGCCTGAAGGGTACACCCGATGGGACGTGACCGGCGAAGCCGTGGGCGAATGGAAACTCCGGGGAGAAGGGGATCGCACTCTCTTCATTCCCTTCGCTTACGCCCGCAAAGGCCGGTTTGATGTCCTGTTGAAGGCGGAACACTCGCTTAAAGAGAAAGAAGACGCCGTGATGTTCGGCGGATTTCAAGTGTTGGGCGCGGTCCGAGAAAGCGGCGATCTTCTGGTTGAGAAAGGGACAAACGGGGAAGTCAAGGTGTCGGAAAAGACGGGGCTCAGCCGGTTGGACGTGAGGGAAATTCCCGACGCCCTGAAAAACCTGTCCACCCAAACATTCCTGGAAGCCTTCAAATACATCCGCCCCCCCATCCACCTAGGGCTAGACATCCAACGGCACGAAGAGGTGGCGGTCGTGTCCACCCTCATCGATTCCGCCAACGCCGTCACCCTGGTCCAAAAAGATGGAAAATGTGTGACGCACCTCACGCTCACGGTTCGGAACACCGCCCGCCAGTTCGTTGAACTCAAACTTCCCACCGGGGCGGAAGTGTGGTCTGTTTTCGTGGAGGGTCGATCGGCCCGCGCTTCCAAAAACGAAGCCGGCGCCACCCTGATCCCGCTCAACCGATCCCGGATCGAGGGACAAACCCTAGCCCCCTTTGAAGTGGAGGTCATGTATTACCGCAATTTAGGTCGCCCCGGCCTGGGCGGAACCCAATACCTGGAAGTGCCCAACCTTGATCTTAAAGTCAGCCAACTTCTCTGGTCTGTTTACCTCCCCACCAACCGAAATGTCCTTTACTTCGGTGGCTCGGTGGACAAAGAAAAAGAGGCGGAAGGCGTTCAACCGCTCCTTTCCATCGTTCGAGGGAAAATGCGCGTCCTGAAACAGCTCTCGGAAACGGCCTCGGACGAAGTATTCCAGAATTTCTCCGTGGCATCCGCGGCCACCCGAAACGCCCGAATCCATAAGGCTCGTCAATCCGCTCAGTATTCCATGAAAAGCGATTTTGACGAGTCCCAAGGGATCACCGAAACGGCCTACGCCCAACAGGTGGAACGGGAAATCAATTTCTTCAGTAACGTGAACCGCCCTCAGAACACAGGAGGGATAGGCGATGGGGCCCCGCTCCGCATCCAGGTGCCGAACGCGGGCCAGGTGTATCGGTTCTCCAAAGTTTTGGTGCAGGAAAATGAACCGGTCAATCTCCACGTGACCCATGCCCATTCGGCCTTGGTGAAAGGGTTGAAAGGATTGGGTATTTTCGTCCTTCTGTTCTTCTTTTTCCGCGTCATCCCCCGTGCCCTCCGTTCTCTTCGGGCACTTTCTGCCCGCTACCCCAAAGAACTCGCGTGGCTCAAGACCCCAGCGGGAACGACAGTGGTTTTGTTTGTTGGGGCCTTTCTCCTCACCTTCGTTTCCCGCTTTCTCGCGGTCATAGCGTTCCTGGGAGGCATCGGGGCCGGCGTTCGGTGGGGATGGGGGCTTTTGTCCCGTAAAAGGGATCCCTCATGAAATCGCCCATGGAAATTCTGTTGGGCCGGAAAAAGGCGGATTGGCGCCGACGGGATCGGTGGGCCCTGCGGTTGCTGGTGGGGGGGATGGGTCTCTTCTCTTTTCAAGCACTGAAGGGAATTCTTATACTGCTTCATGGGGTTTACGGCACGCCCCCGAGCGTTTTTCTTACCCTCTGGGGTGTCCTGTGGACCCTCGGTCTCCTGGTCGTGGTGGAACGACGGATCCGTCCAACAGCTCTTTCCGATGGGCCCACGCCCACGTAAATTCGGCGCCCAACAGAAAGATTTGTGCGGTGAAATAAATCCAGATCAACACCAGCATCAGGGATGTGGCCGCCCCAAAAATGGACCAAAATTTAATCACGCTGAAATAAAAACCTACCCCATAAACACCCACCGTCACCAAGATTGACGTAACGAACGATCCCACCCACACATCCCGCCATCGAAGTTTTAGAGCGGGGAGAAACTTATAAACCATCCCCCAAAAAAGCATGAGCGCCGCCAGAAATAGGCCAAGGTTCATGGCCCACCAAAAAGGGAATTGTTCAAGGAACGGGGCCCACGGATCCAAAAAACTTCGCACCAAACCCAAGCCCGCGTTCAAACTCGCAAAGAACACCACCAAAAAACCAACGCCCATGACCATACCAAAAGAGGTTAACCGGGTCACCAGGGCCCCCCCGACGCCCTGTTTCGGCGAACATTCCCAAACCATGTTGAGCGCGCGCTGAAGATTACTAAACATAATGGAAGCTACCCACAAGAGAATCGCCAAACTGGCCACCGTGGCCCCGCGCAACTGTTTCTGAGAGGCCTGCACCACCAGCATTTCTAAAGGCCGCGCGATTTGTTCTCCCATCATGCCTTCCAAAACGGGAGCCAATTGGTTCATGGAGGCGGCGGGCCCTAATATCTTCCCGCTGATGGCGAGCGCAAGAATAAAGAGAGGTATAAGCGAAATGATGGTGTAATAGGCCAAACCGGCGGCGATCAGGGAACAATGATCTTCCTGCCAATGTCGAACCGTAATTCGAATCAGTTTAAAGGCGCGAAGTGTCCAATTCAACAAACCGCCAGGGAGAGATGAAAAACCCATAGAATAATTTAGGAGGCCGGCGAAACCAATCGCCGAAACTGACGCTTGCCCACTTTGAGAAGCAACGGCCCATGGACCGTGATGTCCCTGTCATCGGGAACACGCTCCCCGGCCAATTCCACGGCGCCCTGTTGAATCAAGCGACGGGCCTCGTTTTTAGAGGGAGCCACCTTCGATTCCACCAGAATTTCCGAAAGACGTTGCGGCGATCGACTGAGCACATGCTCCACAATATCTTGAGGCACCTCCCGTTTTGAAAAGACCTTTTCAAACTCCGCCCGGGCCGCCGCACCGGCCGACGGGCCGTGAAATCGGTCCACCAAAACCTCTCCCAATTTCTTTTTGGCCTCCATGGGATGACCCGCTTGGAGCGCTGGAACATCTTGATCCGTGAGGAGTTCAAAGTATTTCCACATCATGTCGTCCGAGAGAGAAAGGACCTTTCCAAACATGTCCCCCGGCGCATCGCTTAACGTAATGGCGTTCCCATAGGATTTGGACATCTTTCGCACTCCGTCCGTCCCTTCCAAAAGAGGGAGTGTCAGAACCACCTGGGACGTTTGTCCGAAATCTTTCTGAATTTCTCGACCCATTAGAAGATTGAACAGCTGGTCTGTCCCCCCCATTTCCACGTCGGCCTTCACCGCCACGGAATCGTATCCCTGCATCAGGGGGTAAAGGAGTTCCAGGAGCGAAATGGGCGTGTTGGACGCTAAGCGTTTTTGAAAATCATCCCGCTCGGTCAGTTGCTGGAGGGTGTGCTTCCCCATCAAGCTCAAAATTCGTCGGGAGGGATCGGCGTCGGTGTTGGCGAAAAGGGGCATTAACCATTCTGAATTCCAGCGAACCTCCGTTCGCGTTTTGTCCAACACCTTGAACACCTGGGCCAAATAGGTTTCGGCGTTGGCCGCCACCGCTTCAACCGTCAGGGGGGGACGTGTTTCGGAACGGCCGGACGGATCACCGATCCGCGCCGTGTAATCACCGATAATGAGGACCGCCGTATGCCCGGCGTCTTGAAACGATCGAAGCCTGTTTAAGGAAACCGTGTGTCCCAGGTGGAGGTCCGGCGCGGTGGGGTCCACCCCGTATTTCACCCGGAGCGGTCGGTTTTGAGAAACTTTTGTCTCCAGTTCCTGACGCGAGAAAACCTGAACGGCTCCCCGCAGGAGAGATTCCAATAAAGAGATCATTTCCCCCCCTTGCCGTGAAACCGTTCCGGAGAAAAAGGCGCTCCCAAGGGATCCCAACGTCCATCCAAAATTCCGTCCGCCATAAATTGGCCCGCGAAAGGAGAAAGTAAGATCCCCGACTTGAAATGACCGGCCGATATAAAAAGGTTATCGTAGTCCCACAACCGGCCCATGATCGGCCAAGAATCCGCCGTTCCCGGACGCAATCCCGCTTGAAATTCCACCACAGGCAACCCACTCAACCCCGGACACCAAAGCGCGGCCCAGTCCGCCAAGTTGCGCTGGGCCTCCAAGGTCGGCTGAGCGTTAAAACCCACCCGTTCTTCCGTGGCTCCGATCACCAATCGCCCATCGGGGTGGGGAACCACATACCCCGACGTGGCATACACGGGGCCTCGAAAAGCCCGGGGAACGCCCGCCAAAACCATCAGTTCTCCTTTCACGGGTTCCAGCGGAAGAGAAATCCGCAGTTGGTCCAAGAGAAACGATGTCCAGGCCCCCGCCGCCAAAACCACTTGATCGCACGAGATCAAATCATCCTTGGTTCGCACCCCAGCCACCCGCCGGCGATCACGCACCAATTCCAGAGGAGGGGGAACGTGATCCAGAAACCGCACCCCTTTCCGCCGGGAAGCCTCGGCCAGAGCCTGCACCCATTGTCCGGATTCAATTTGAGCATCGGAGGGGCAAAACAGAGCCCCCCTATTTTCGCCGATCCCAGGGTGAACTCCCTTAAGGACATCAGGCTCTACCCATTCCACGGAGAGAGCCCGTTCCTCCTGCCAGCGTTTTTTTTCCAAAAGGATTATTTTGTCCTGCTCGGAAGCGGCCGCGTGCCAAACACCGCTCACTTCAAACTCCGGGTCCATGCCGGAGGTTTCGATGATTTCGTCCACCAAAGAAGGGAAAAGGGCCCGGCTCGCCCGCCGCAGATCGAAAAAGGCGTCGGGGGCCTCCGCTTCCATTTGGGCGGCCAAAATACCCGCCGTCAAAGACAAGGCATGACCGCCAATGGCACGCTTATCCACCACCATCACTTTCGCGCCTTTCCGTGCCAAATGGAAAGCGGTGGAACACCCAATCACCCCACCGCCCACCACCACCACATCAAAGGAATGGTTCAACCTTGACTCCCCGCCACGTGCCGTTGACCTGAAACCGCCCGACACAACGTTCCCCCACCGATCACACGATCTCCTTCGTAAAACACCGCCGCTTGCCCCGGCGCCACCGCCCGTTGCGGCTCATTGAACCGAACAAGCACGCCCAATGGGATCGGCGTCACCAGAGCCTCCGCCGCCACATGGCGGGACCGAATCTGAACCGAAACATGAACTGGCTCGGGAGGAGGAACGCCCAAAGACCAAACGACTTCCCTCACCTCCACTTCGCCCACCGCCGTATCGTCGTCTTCCCCCACGATCATGGTATTTGTGACGGGATCCAGATCCACCACATAGACCGGTCGACCAAGAGATATCCCTAACCCACTTCGTTGACCCCGCGTGTAGTAGGCCACACCCCGGTGCTCCCCCAACACACGACCTTCCACAGATTTGATGGGCCCCGGTGAAAGGGAAGGGGCCGCCCGTTGCGTTTCCCCCGCTCGGAATTTCACAAAACCCGCCGTGTCCGCCCCAGGCACAAAACAGATTTCCATACTCTCGTCTTTCGCCGCGGTCTTTAAATTAAACCGGCGAGCCGCGTCTCGAACTTCGGGTTTGGTCATCCCGCCTATGGGAAATTGGAGTTGGGCCAATTCCGCCTGACCCAAATGGTAGAGCACGTAGGATTGATCTTTATTGGGATCCTTGCCTCGACAAAGAAAGCGCATCGCTTTCCCTCCCGATTCGCCCACCTCGATTTGCGCGTAATGGCCTGTGGCCACCGCATCGGCCCCTAACGCCACCGCCTTTTTCAAGAGCGCGTCAAATTTAACAAACCGATTGCACGCGATACAGGGGTTCGGCGTTTCCCCAGACAAATAAGAATCGACGAAGGGATCCAAAATATTCTTCTGAAATGTGTTGGCGAAATCCAGAACGTAGTGGGGAACCCCCAACCCCGCGCACACGGCGCGGGCGTCATCGATGTCACGGGTGGAGCCGCAACACCCAAACCCGGTTTCCTGACGCAGAAGTTTTAACGTGGCTCCGATCACCCGGTGGCCTTGCTCTTTCAGGAGCGCCGCCGCTACGGAAGAGTCCACCCCACCGGACATGGCCACCAAGATGTTCATCGACTGTCCAAGGCGGATTTAAGGGCCTGTTCCGCCAACACCGAACAATGCATTTTAATGGGCGGCAAACCGCCCAAGGCCTCGGCCACCTGAACATTGGTGATGGCCTTTAATTCCGACTCCGTCTTTCCCTTCACCATTTCCGTCAAAATAGAGGAGGTGGCAATGGCGGCCCCGCATCCAAAGGTTTTAAACGTGGCCCGGGAAACCCGCCCGTTTTCGAATTTAAGATACAACCGCAAAATATCGCCGCAGGTGGGACTGCCGGCTTTGCCCACCGCGTCGGCGTCCGGCATGTCTCCCACGTTCCGTGGGTTTTGAAAATGGTCCATGACTTTAGGGGAATACATTATTTCGCCGCTATTTCTTTCATTCGATCTTCCCAAAGGGGAGACAGGGTCCGCAACCGATCCACCGCTTTAGGAATCACGTCCAAAGCCACATCGATATCGGCCTCCGTATTGAAATGTCCCAGAGAAAACCGGACGCTCCCGTGAATCCGGTCCGGGGGAACCCCAATGGCTTTCAACACGTGAGAGGGTTCCAACATTCCCGACGCACACGCCGACCCAGTGGACACTTCCAACCCCGGAACATGGTCGTTTTTGAGGGTAAACCCCGCTTGATCCAAAGCCAACACCAAGGATTCCCCTTCCACCGAATCAAAGGCCAGATTGGTGGTGTTTCCCAACCGTTCCGTGGGATGACCGTTTAAATACACAAAGGGGATCCGGTCCAATAGCCCTTTCTCCAACCGATCTCGAAGAGCCCGCACCCGTGGCCCCTCCGTGGAGATCTCTTTAAAGGCCAGCTCACACGCCACACCAAACCCCACCGCGCCCGGCACGTTTTCCGTCCCCGCCCGCCGTTTCTTTTCGTGGGCGCCACCGTGTAAAATCGGGTGAAGCTCCACCCCGCGCCGAATATACAACGCGCCGATCCCCTTGGGTCCGTACAATTTGTGCCCTGAAAGGGAAGCCAAATCCACCGGCCAATTTTTAAGGTCCAGGGGCTCTTTTCCAACGGATTGAACCGCGTCCGTATGAAACAAAACCCCGGCCTCTCGACACACGGCCCCCAATTCCCGAATAGGCTGAAGGGTCCCGATTTCATTATTGGCGGTCATAATGGAAACCAGCAGGGTTTCCGGCCGAAGGGCACGGCGCAGGTCATCGGGCGACACGCGGCCAAACGAATCCACGGGCAACCGGGTCACTTCAAAACCGTGTTCCTTTTCGAGATAATCACACGGATGGAGGACAGCGTGATGTTCAACGGAACTGGTGATCAGATGCCGCCCCTCCTCCCGATGGGCAAAGGCGGCCCCAATCAAAGCGAAATTGTCCGATTCCGTACCCCCCGAAGTAAAAACGATCTCCTGGGGGTCCGCCGCGCCAATAAGGGCCGCCACTTTCTCCCGGGCTGATTCCATGACCGCGTGGGCCCCTTGTCCTAACGAATGAAGGCTCGAGGGATTGCCGTATCCATCGTCCGACCGAAAAAAAGGCGCCAGTGCCTCAAAGACCTCCCCCCGCACCGGGGTAGTCGCGTTATTATCGAAATAGATGGGTTTCATATTTGTCTGAAATTTTATCATTTCCCGACGTAAATGATCGCCTTAAGAAAAATTTCTTCTTAAAAAATCAGCGGGGGATAAAATGGGAATTCGTCGAAAAGATCCCAATGGAAGGAATTGACGCGCGATAGGGCAGGGATTTCAGAAGATGGTTTTTTCCCAAAGGTTTTTTAAAAAGATCTCCACGGGAAGAATTTCAACACCCTCATCGGTATGGCGAGGGCGAGGTTCCCGACACACCACTATTCTTTTTTTAAAACACCGCTCCTCACTGAGCGCCAGAAGCCCACTGTAATCAGAGGGGGAAACGGCGGTTTTTGATTTGACCTCAATGGCCACATCATCCCCCACCAGGAAATCGACTTCATAGTGGGACTGACGTGAACGCCAATAGGTCAGGGAATCTTCCTTCCGTTCGTAATTCAAGAAGGCCCTCAGTTCAAGAAAAACGAGGTGCTCCAACCCGTGGCCAAAAGCGTGAGACCCCGGCTGAAGGTTAGACTGTTTTTTAAGAACGTTCGCCACGCCCAGGTCAAAAAGGTAAAACTTGGCTGTGGATACAGGTTTTCGCTTGGTGGTTTTTTGGTAGGCGGGGAGCTCGTCCCCCAATAACGTATCCGTTAAAATTCGGTAATGCTCTCGAACTGTCCGCGCGGGAACCTGGGCGTCATTGGCCACGGAGGTATAATTTAATTGCTCCCCACTGGAGAGACCAGCCACTTCTAAAAAACGGGAAAACCCTTCAATGGAACGTGTTAATCCCTCCGCTTGAATCTCCTCTTTAAGATAAGTCCCCACATACGCCTTGAGCTCCTCGGCAAAATCCTCAGAAGAATAAATCGCGGGCAGTCCACCCCGGTTCAGCCTTTGGACCAGGGAGCCCTCCGGGATTTCTGGGGAAACCAAAGGGTGGAGAGAACAGCTCCAAGCCCGACCCCCTAAAAGATTGGCGTTCCCTCGCTTTAACTTCCGCGCACTGCTTCCTGTTAAAATGGCCCGTAGTGACTTATTCCGATCCAACAAAAGTTGAATTTCATCCAACAACATGGGAAGTTTTTGTATTTCGTCTACGATAAGCAACGATTGATGGGCGGGCAACAACGATTGTCGAAGAGACTCGGGACGCGCTGTCAATTCCCGAAAAGTGTCGGCTTCCAATAGGTCAATGTAGGTCGCCTCAGGGAAAAGAAGGCGAAGGAGAGAGCTTTTGCCCGTTTGCCGAGGTCCAAACAGGAAAAAGGATTTCCTCGCAACAAGTGATTTTAAATCAATAATTCTGTTATACACGCATATATCATGCCAAATTTATCGTTAAATCGGCAACTTATGTGCGGATTTTATTGTCACGGTGCCTGAGCCGTCACCTGAACTTTTATGGTTTGCTGGGCCACGGTCGTGGTCGTGGTGGGGAAATCCATCCGAATCCACAAGGT